>CAIJIZ010000295.1 GCA_903820735.1 uncultured Pirellula sp. | reverse complement strand
AGCCATTTTCTTGTGTAGCGAATCTGGGCTTGTCGTCGTCCGACGCTGGCGACATCACCGACGTTATCGAGGGTGTTTGGCAAGGCGGCGCGGTGGGTAAAGGTGGTCCAGGTCTGACCGACGATCCAGTGCCCGTATTCACCGTAAGCGTGACGAAGTCGAAGTGTATCCCCAACGCCGTAGAAGTCACCTTCGACCATGAATCGCAGCGGGTGACCCGAGTCGGTGATCCAGCGGGCGTCCATGTTCAAACGTGTTTGACGGGTGTGAAAGCGAGTGTTGGTCCGGTCGGTTGCACCGATCGGGATAGTCGCAGGATCGAAAAAGTCGCGAGAGTCGATCGGGTCGAAATCGTGGATCAAGTCGGCTTTGACATACCCCCCGAATTTCACAGCCCATCGATTTTTCGCAACGAGCAACCCGTTGCGAAAGTCTTTGGGGAATTCGTTGAAATTCAAACCGGTGCTAAGAGCATCGGTTTCGGAGAATTGGCCGCCGAGGTAGGGGTGGGTCGAATCTCCGAAGTTCCTCATATCGGAAGGGAGGTAGGATTCGTTCGGAAACGAACCGGTTCCCATCGATTGCGCGAAGACTTCGTTCAGCTCGGTCGGAATTGCTGACGAGGGTATCTCGGTGTTCGAGAGTGCCGTGTTAGGAGCAGACTCTGGTGTTGATAGCGTTGGTGCGGGCTGAGTCGGTGCGGACAGAGTCGGTGTGGACAGTGTCTGCGCGGACAGTGTGGATTCGGACGGGGGTTGCGGTTGGGCTTGGGCTTGCGTTTGCGTTTGGGCTTGGGCGGTTAAGCTTAGGGATGCGAGCAGTCCGAGGACGCAGAGGCAACGCGACGCGCCAGTCCTGCGAGTCGCATGAAGCCAGCGAGTCGCATGGAGCCAGTGCATCGCGTTAGAAGCAAAGTAGGCTTGAACCACACAATCCTCAGATCCGAAGAGATGATTCCGTTGATGCAATCCAATGACAAATATTTGATCGCACTTGATCAAGACAGGGGCTAGAAGTTGTAGTTAGCGCGCAAGCCGACAACGAGTGCGGTATCAAGATTCTCTCGGGAAGGGACAAGGACTTGCATGTCCGGGGTGATGGTTAGGCGTTTTCCGGCGGCGATGTTGTAGAACGTTTCGACACCTTGGCCGTCGCCGATTCCACCGAAAACGGTGCTAAGGAACGGTGCGATTTCGTCACTGGTGTTGATGTAGTAGTAACCGACACCGAAGGAATCACGTTCTCTGGACTGTATGGGGCTTGAGCCTCCCAGGCCGCTAGAGAGGAAGTATCCTACGGGGTTCGTACCTTGGTCGGCGATACCGGCACGGGCGAAGTATCCCCAACCTCGCTTGGGGTTTGCCGCATCGGTGATGAGATATTGGTCACAGTTCCAGTAGAGTGACCAGGATCCTGATTGTTTGGCGATTGGAACGTTGGGAAGAATGATTCGGGGGTCTTGGTCCAGGGCGGTGAAGTCACGGCTGTTCCAAGTTCCAGCGAAGAGTTGGTGGCCTGGTTTCCCGAAGAAGTTTGTTGGGATGCGCATTTCGCTAGCGAGGGCGACGCCGTCGTTGAAAAGTTCATCGAAACCGGCGGTGCGGGTCGTATCGGTAGCGTTTAGGACGTTGAATACGAGCCACGGTTCACCTTCGAGGAGCCAAGCCATCCCGGCTCCGAGGGTCGAGTAAGGGATGGTGCGCAGAGCTATCGGATTTGCGACGAAGGCGCTGTTGGAGAACTGTCGGACTCCTCGGCCGTGCGCGAAAGCGTTCATGTCCCCATCGAGAGTATCGAGTTTCCCGGTGTAGAGCACAAAACTCTCCGAGAGGGCTTGGGTGAACAAGACGTTGGTCAGATACAGGTTTGTGCTATTGAGGACGGGCAAGTCGCCGGCGATGGAGGGAGGCATTAGGACGCCGGCCGCATCGTTGATCGTTTCGCCGAATCGGTGTTCAGCGCGAACTTTTAGAAACGCGCCGGGAGTCCCGATCATTTTTCCGAAGTCGAAGTTAGCGAGATAATCGCCGTGGCCAGCGTAACGGAATTCTTGTTCCACACCACCGGCGGTGTTACCGAAGTAGAACTGCGTAATATTGTTTTGAAAGGTCAGTCCGCTTTCGGCGAGTTGTTGACGTTGCAGTTCAAGTGCAGGAAAGAGAGAGTCGTTTGCTGGCGAGAGCGAAGGTGACGACGCTGCAGCCGGGGCTGGCGCTGAGCCGAGCGGTGCGGTGTTCGTCCATGAAGTTGAATCGGAGAGATTGGCCGGTGCTACAGAGTTTGAAGTCGTGCTCGGACTCGCGCTCGGGGCGTTGATATTAGTTGGGTCGATGCGATCCGATGGGGAAGGGTTGGCTGGTTGGCTTTGAGGGCTGATCACCGGTGCAGGAGGCACTTGGGCGAACCCGATGGATGGAAGGTAGGCTGCGTTGGACAGAGCGACGAGGCTCAGAGCACTGACCGTGTGGAGAGAGGCTCGCAGTTCTTTAGTGAAGCGAGAGCGGTTGCGTGCAAACATCGATGAATTCCCCCCGGAAGTTCGAGTGTACGAAGAGCCGATTCTGCGGCTTGTAGGGGGAGTATCGGATTTAAGGAAATTCGCGCGTGAGGATTCCGGTGGAGAAAGAAGGAGAAAGTCTGGGAAAAGGGAGAAAGTCGAAGGAAATGGGGTTTGGTTCGTAGAAATACTCAAGTTGGGGTCTTCGGGGGCGATTGATGTTGAAAGTTGCGAAGATCATCGAGGGAGTAGAACGTATCGCGCCAGAAGATTCCATTTCGAATCAGAGTTAGGAGAACCGATCGGTTGAGTACCAGTAGGAATAGGAAGATGCCTACTGGGAGTGCGAGTCCATGGTCGATTCGGTACCCGCAGCGGATGGCGTTGATGGAACCGATGCACAGCCACAGAGCGCAAGCCAAGGCGAGCAGGAGCAGAGGGGTGCCGGTCGCAAAGGGGAGAAGTAGCCAGGGAAGTATCGCGGAGGAGAATATGAAGATATTCGACCCGATCCATGT
>CAIJIZ010000294.1 GCA_903820735.1 uncultured Pirellula sp. | reverse complement strand
CGATTCTCGCAATGCATTCGGGATGTTTGCCAGTGTTGTGTTTCTCGAAAATTTCGCTGTGATAAAGTAACATCGATCCATTCACCTTAGGGCCCAAGGTTCGGAAAGTACCGAAACGGGTTTGTACGCGCCGGTACACGCCCGACGGATGGAGTACAATGACACCCACAATCATTGTATTGTACAACTCTATCTCCCACCTTGCTCCCTCCTTGCAGGAATCCCTCCCATGAAAACTTCTCCCAAGAAACCACTCCAAATGAAACAACTTGCTGAAAAAAACTCGCCGATCGGTTCGCGGTCAGCGAAGCTCCGAAGCGTCTTCGCTTGCTTGCTCGGACTCATGACAGGTTTCGATGCAGACTTCTCGGCCGTGATCGGTGCCGAGCCGGAAGGAACACTTGCTGGATCAGCACCGTCTCCTACAGCACCCGCTGCGGTCGCTTTGGATTCGAAGTACAAGATCAAGGATCTAGATGGTCATTTTCCATTTGATGTACCAGCTAGCAAAGAAGCTTGGGAGCAACGCGCAGCGAGTCTTCGTCAACAGCTGCTCGTCTCGTTGGGAATGTTTCCGATGCCCACGATGCAGCCTCCAAAGCCCGTGGTGCATTCGCGTCGGGAAATGGATGGATATGCGATTGAAAAAGTTTACTTTGAGAGTGTGCCAGGATTATTTGTGACCGGTAGTCTCTACACTCCTACGGCACCTTTGGCGCAAGGCGCAAAGCGGCCAGCGGTACTGTGCCCGCACGGCCACTGGACAAACGGCCGATTTTACTACACGGCAGATGCGGAGATGAAGCGTGAGCTTGCATCGGGAGCCGAACGCTTTGAATCGGCTGCTCACAGTCCTCTGCAAGCCCGTTGTGTTCAGATGGCTCGGATGGGAATCGTGGTCTTTCACTACGACATGCTTGGCAATGCAGACAGCAAGCAGATTTCGGCTGAGCGCGTGCACGGGTTCGGCAACAACGGCCCGAATCCGGAAGTTGCCGACGGCAAGTGGCTATTGTACAGTCCTCAGGCCGAAGGGATGCTTCAAAACATCATGGGGATGCAGACGATCAATTCAATTCAATCCCTCGAGTTTCTGCTTCAACGTCCCGATGTAGATCCCAAGCGTATTTCGATCACTGGTGCGAGTGGTGGAGGTACACAGACCTTCATCGCATCGGCCATCGAACCTCGATTCGCCGGAGCGTATCCTGTTGTTATGGTCAGCACATCGATGCAAGGTGGCTGCACTTGTGAAAACGCGGTTGGTTTGCGAGTGGGAACTGGTAACGTCGAGATCGCCGCGCTTACTGCTCCACGTCCTATGGGGGTCAATGCAGCGAACGATTGGACGAAAGACATGGCCAAAGACGGCTTTCCCGAGCTGAAGAAGCTTTATGGGCTCTATGGTGTACCCGATGCCGTGACGCTTCATAACGCCGTGCACTTCACTCACAACTACAACCATGTCACCCGCGTTCCGATGTACGGATTCATGAACCGACTCTTCGGTTTGGGAATGGAGGAACCAATCCTCGAGAAGGACTTTCAAGCTCTCAAGGATGTCGACATGACGGTTTGGGATGAGTCCCATCCGAAACCTCCCGCTGGAATTGAGTTTGAAGCAGATCTCCTAGCGCGGTGGGGGAAAGACGTACAGGATCAAGTCGAAGCATCACCGCAAATTCGGCTTGCTGGTTGGCAAGCGGTGTTGGAACCGGCTAACCGAGTCGCCCAAACCCTTCAAATCGCCGATGTCAGCACTGAAAATGGAGTCAGCAGCATCCGCATTCTCAATGCCGATGGCCGCAACGTCGGGGTGCTTCGGTTGAACGCAGCTTCGCAAACCCCAGTGAAAACGCTCAAGCTGCAATCCGACCTAGCGACTTCTGAAAAAGTCGAAGCAGGGGTAGCCATCCTCGCAATCGATGACGCTTGGGGAATCGATGTCGGTGCTAAAGAACAATCGCTGGTGAAGAACCCGCGACCTGCCGCTTGCTACACCTACGGTTACAACCCATCGCTTTTCCTAAGACGATTGGCCGTTGTTCTCGCGCTTCTTGATGGACCTTCTGGCAAGCAGGTTGCTCAAGCCGTTCCGCAAGCAGAGGGGGTTTTTCAATCGATCGCGGATGCTGCTGCTGTATTGCGTCCCGGAAAAATCCCTGTCTCGAAAGACGCAGCGAGTTTCGATTTTGCGAAGGTCTCTTCGATCAAAGATGCGAACTTCCTGCCGGGAGCGTTGCGTTTTGGCAACGCCGCAGGATTGCGAGCGACTGCTAACGCGTTGACGAAATAAGTATCCAAGCGATAATTCCGCAATGAAACGTTACAAAGCTTTTTTGAAAGAAACGTGGTGGCTTTGGACCATCTTCGCGGTGGTCCTCTCGGGACTCATCCTGTTCGTCCACCCCATCTTCGTCGCAGTTATCCCGATGATCGTCGTGATCTTCTTTTACTTCGCCCTGGTGCGATACGACGAAGACGGAAACTTTATCGGTGCTTAAAACCGGATTGCTCAGCAACTAAGCGACCTTTGGGAGATTGCTCAGAGGTAAAGCGTTGCTAGGAATCTCGATCCTTTCGAGTGGACCACCCGGTTTGCTCGATGCAAATATTGCCGATTGACTATGGCACAGTCTGGGCAACCACTGACGAATCGCTTGGCCGTTCTCACCGGTATCCGACCAGTATCCATCGATCAAAATCAAGTCGCTCGGAAGGACACTGTGGGCAACCCTCGCCACTGCACTCGCAGGCTCTCCTGGAATCAATTGGGCTTTTAGACCAAGTTCCGTCAGAAGGCGGTGCGCGCTTTTCAGAGACAAGTGACCTGCAGAGAGAGACTCAAAAGGATCGATTGCCGTGTAACGAATCGGTTTGCCGTCCGCAGGTCGAATGCACAGAGGGACGACTCGAGAAATCCTGTCTCCGGACCCAAGCCCAATTTCCAAGATCGAATGGACAGGTTGTTCGAGTACGTGGAGGAACACTTGTCTCTCGGCTGCCGGTTTCGAGAGATGTTGCCAGTAAAGACGTTGCAACCAACTCAAGCGAGCCATGGGAATGCTCCTTTAACGGGTTCGAACAGAATTCCATCCGGAAAGTAAGCTCAACGGCGAATCCATCGGCCAGATCCAGAGGAAATTCCTAAGAAAATTGTTCTATCCGATAGAATTTGCCAAACGTGTGAACCTGATAACCCAGCGATGGTTACTGATTCGAACCGGGTTAATTCAGGCGGTTTGGGTAAAACGAATCGGTTGCAACCAATTCACCAAATGTATGGGTTTGAATGTGACGATACCTACACTGCTTTGTTTGTCCGAGAGACTTCGTTGGTCCTTTTTCGATCGAATACCGATCGCATCGACCCCCACTTATGATAGCGCAAGATTTCGGAGCATTATCCAGGGGGATTCTTGAAAGGCGAGATCTTCGCGTCCGTAGCCGGTTAGGAAAATACCGGATCGAGAGGAAGCTGGGGCAAGGTGGCTTTGCTGCTGTCTATCAAGCTTGGGATACCATCGAAGGTGTGCATGTGGCCTTGAAGATGCCTCATGCATTCAATGTGACGGCGAGCATGCTCGATGCGTTTCAGCGCGAAGCACGACTCATTTCTCGGCTCGAGCATCCGAACATTCTCGGATTGAAGGACGCCAGCTTCATCGATGGTCGGTTTGTCATCGTCAGCCGACTTGGTATTCAAACGCTTGCGGAGCGATTGAAGAAACGGATCGCACTTGCGACTGCATTGACGTACGTTGAGCAATTGATCGAAGCGGTCGCTTATGCGCACCGCAACCGCATCATTCATTGTGACATCAAACCAGAGAACTTAATTCTTCTTGCTGATGGCCGACTGCAACTAACCGATTTCGGGATTGCAAAAGTTGCGCAGCGGACTGTGGTAAGGACGATGGTTGCAAGTGGTTCGGGGACCGTGGGGTACATGGCACCGGAGCAAGCCATGGGCAGACCGAGCGCGCGATCGGACGTCTTTGCGGCCGGTATTCTTGGATACCGTGTTATTGCGGGTGTATTACCCGAGTGGCCTTACGCTTGGCCACCCAAAGGACTTGCTTCGCTGCGCCGTAAAGTTCACCCCGATATGATCGATGTGTTACGTAAAGCCATGGAGCTCAAACCATCAAATCGGTTTCAGGATGCCAATACTATGCTGCGGGCGTTCTTGCCTGCTAAAAGAAAAACCATACGAAAATCTCTCAGCAATTGAGTGATTCTCGGATGGTATCGAGTTATCGTATCCTGCGAATCAGTTGGGCGATTCGCAGGATTGCATTTGCGGTAATTCGCGGACCGCGATTAGCTGGCTTTGTCCGGAGTTGCTCCGGTTCCGATGTAGTCGCTGGTAAAGTCGGAGAAGAACCAGTCTTGTCCTGCTTGACCTAGCAAGTTGTCGGTGGAGCCGAGTTCGCTGAATACCGTATCTGCGATGGCATCCGCAGCGCGGTTCAGGAAGTTAGAACCATTGGCTCGGCCCGTGGTTCCCGGTCCAAGGATATTCGCCGTACGAACCGCGAAGGTTCGCGTCGAAGACCACTCGGCAAGGATCGCGATCCAAGCATCTTCCTGATTGTCGAAAGTCGTCGTACCTGCGATCAAGATGTCATCCCCGGCCGCACCGGTAAGGGAATCGTTACCGAGTCCACCGACGAGGATGTCGCGGTTCGAGCCACCCGTCAGGGTGTCGTTACCAGCCATCCCGAGAAGAACGGCTGGAGCGGCAGCAGCTCCAACGAGTGTGTCGTCTCCAGAACCACCTCGAACGATTGAGAAGTTTGAAGTGATGCCGGCAATCGCGGTCGCGTTAGCTGCTACGGTGGTGGTGTTGAGTCGAACGGTAACGGGTGTTACCCAATCTGCGTAACTGAGCGAGTTGCGAGTCGTACCCGTTCCACCGTTAAGGTTGCCCGAGAGGCTGCCGGTTGGACCGACAATCACGCGATCGACCGCCGTTCCACCGGTGATGTTTTCTACCCCGGAGAATGCGACAGTTTTACCCGCGACAGCAACCGTTCCGCCGTTGGCCGATTGAAGCGTCCAATCGGTCGCCACACTTGGACCCGTGATGGTATCAGCAAGAGTTCCGGCAACGAGGGATTGGAAGTTTCCAAAGGTGATGCTGCTGGCGACGACTTGACCTGCCGTGCTGATTGTCCAAGCTGTTGCAGCGTTCGCACCGAGTACTCGGTTGCTGTTGGCTGCATTTGCTAGAATCTGTTCGTTGGCCAGGGTCTTACCGATGATGCCGGTAACGGCGATGTTGGTCCCAAGCTGAACGTCAACCGGGAGCACAATCGCCGAAAGATCGACAACATCCACCCCGGTTCCACCGTTGAGCGTGCCTGGGATGCGACCTGCTTCTTGGAAGACGAACTGATCGACGCCGGTGCCACCAGTAACGTTCTCCATTTCGGTGAACGCGATGGCTTGGCTACCGACCGTAATATTCCCAGCTTCGCTACCGGTAATCGACCAATTATTAGCTAGGTTTGGCCCGACAATCGTATCAGCACCTGTTCCACCAACGATGGTGCCGAATCCACTGTAAGCGACGTTAGAAACACTCACTGCACCTGCTGCAGTGAGGGTCCAAGTCGTCGTTGCAGCCGCACCGACAATGGTGTTTCCGGGAAGGTTGCTACCCAGAACGCTTTCGACGGTGGTGAAACCACCCAAGAGACCAGTGATGGTATGGGTCGCTGTGTTGGGAATGGAAATCGCCGTTGCGATCTGCGATAGATCCACTACGTCGATCCCGGTGCCACCGGTGATGGTACCGGTCAAGCGACTTGCAGGAGCCATCACGAAGGTATCGACGCCACTGCCACCCTTGAGGTTTTCGACCGTCTGGAACGAGGAACCGTTGAGTGTGCCCGCATCGAGAGCCGAAACATTCCAGTTCGTGGCGTTATTGGATCCTACCAAAACGTCTGACCCACCATTACCCTTGAGGGTTCCGGACCAACCCGAGGTTGCCGATGTCAACGTAAAGGTATCGATCCCCGTACCGCCATTGAAGTTTTCGACATCAAGGAACTGCCAAGTTCCAATGTTGGCTTGATTCAAACCAGGAATCGTCCATGCCGTTGTGGCATTCGGACCGGTGAGTTGGTCTGCTGTCGATGCCGAACCGATCACTCGCTCCATGGCAGACTGTGAAGGTACTCTTGGGAAGACATTGGTCACCATCGAGAAACTCAAAGGACCTGCGAGGGCGGAGTAATCGAGCGTATCGACTCCGAGTCCACCTTGGATCGATCCCGTTACGTCTGCCGTTGCTCCAACGAAACCAAAGGAATCGTTGAGCGATCCACCAACGAAGCTTTCGAATTGACTGATGCTCACCGCGCCGGCGTTCAAGCTCGCGGTGTTGCGTGCGGTAATGCTCCAAGCGTTATCCGTATTTGGACCGGCAAAGCTATCTGCAGCGGTCGCCGAGGAACCGACGAAATCTTCGATCGATTGAATTCCTCCGGTGTGCGAAGCGGTTGCGGTAGCCAAGTTCACAGTCACTGCCGCAGTTTTAGCGGCGTAATTGACTCGGTCCACACCTGCTCCACCGTTGATGCTACCAGTCAGCGCACCGGCAGCAAGGAAATCAAACGTGTCTGCTTGGTTACCACCAACTAGGCTCTCAACCCCTTGGAATCCAACGGCGTTGATTGTCCCGGTGTTGGCGCCTTGGATGCTCCAAGCGTTCACTCCGTCCGTCTTCGCCAAGCGGTCGTTTCCAAGTCCACCGTCGAACACGACGCTGCCAGAGATCAACTCCAAGGAATCGTCACCACCGAGTCCTTCGATCGAAAAATTTTCAACTCCATTGGAAACGATCGGCAGAACCGAAGGCCATGCCGGTGCGGCTTGCCATGTAATCGTAGCGGCATTGGCTGTGAAGACATCGTTACCTGCTGTGCCTTGGACGCGGATCTGATCGGTCCCTGCGCCACCCAAGAATTCGACACCTGCTGCACCGAGTGCGAAGCTACCGAGCGACACGCCGTTGAGGACCAAGCTAACATTCGGTGAGGCTGCTGCTGGGGAAAGCGTCAAGACGTCCGCTGCGACCCCACCACCAACCATCAATTTGGTTCCTTGCGTTTCTGCTTGAAGAATTCCGAAATCGCGGGTGACCCAAGTGCTATATCCGCTATCAGGATCCATCACGCGGAATCGTCCCGGCTTGGTTCCAGATGCCGCATAGGTATGAGCTACATCAAGGGCGGCTGGAGATTGGTAAGTTTGAAGATCAGACCCATCCCCCCAATCGACTTCAAAGGTAAAGTTGCGACCTTGGTTGTCGGTCGCATCTGCTGGTGTCAAGCGAATACTTCGCGTCTGAAGCGACACCCCTTGGTATCCATCCAAAGGACCGGAAACATCTAAGGTTGGCAGTGAGTTTTTAACAGTTGCGATGAAGGTGAAGGAGGTGCTAGCGCCATCAACATCCGTCGCGGTCACTTCAATGCTCGAATTGCCTTGAAGCCCCGGAACGATTTGCAGAACCAAAGCACCCGCGTCGATGCTTGCAGTAATCAAGGCTGGATTGCTAGAAGTAACCGAATAACTCAACACGGCGTCTTCGACGTCGAAGAACCGGCCGGCGAGACTGATCGAATCTGGACCAGAGTATACCTCGTAAGTGCGATCACCGATCGGTGTAACGACTTCCGGAATATCATTGACGGAGTTGACCGTGATCGTCAGCAAATATGGATCGCTGGAATCAATGCCACCACCGTCTGTTCCGCCGTTGTCCTTCAAAACCACCGTTACCACTGCGGTTCCAAACGCATTGGCCGCTGGGGTAAAACTCAATGTGCCCGTTGGGCTGATGGTAGGTACTGCCGAGAAAAGTTCTGGGGTAGAGGTTGTAGTAATAAACTGAACCGTTTGTCCTGATTCGCTCTCCGGTCCTGGGCTGATGTTTGTTGCCCAACCGGTGATGCTCTGCTCGCCGGCAT
>CAIJIZ010000293.1 GCA_903820735.1 uncultured Pirellula sp. | reverse complement strand
TGGATTTCCGGAGAGTGTTCCAGCTTGATAGACCTTTCCGGCTGGCATGACTTGGTCCATGATTTCGGCTTTGCCTCCATAGGCAGCCAGAGGCAGTCCGCCACCGACGATTTTTCCGAGCGTGGTCATATCGGGGTCGATCCCTAGAATTGCTTGAGCACCTCCGTAGGCAACTCGAAATCCCGTCATAACTTCGTCAAAAATCAAGATAACCCCGTGTCGTAGAGTTTCCTCACGGAGGGTTTGAAGGAAGGTTTGCGAGGGTATCACCGTACCCATGTTCCCTACGACAGGCTCCAGGATGACCGCTGCGATGCTGTTGCCGTGTTGATGCAGAACATTTCGAAGAGAGTCCGGATCGTTATAGTTCAGGACGATTGTGTCGTTGGATGTGCCGGTGGTTACGCCGGGCGAGTCGGGGACTCCCAAGGTCGCGGCGGCCGAACCGGCGGAGACCAGTAGCGAGTCGGCGTGTCCATGGTAACAACCGGAGAACTTGATGATTTTATCTCGTCCGGTGCAGCCGCGTGCGACTCGAATCGCGCTCATGGTTGCTTCTGTGCCGGAGCTTACGAGCCGCACCCGCTGCATGCTTGGAAAGGCATGCAGAATCAGTTCGGCGATTCGAGATTCGTTTTCGGTCGGTGCACCGTAAGATGTTCCGCGCTCGGCAGCTTGAACGATCGCTTCGATGACACGTGGTTCAGCGTGCCCGAGAATCATCGGGCCCCAGGAGCCGATGTAGTCGATGAATTGGTTGCCGTCGATATCGAAGAGATAAGCACCTTTAGCGCGTTCGATAAAGAGCGGATGGCCTCCGACGGCACCAAAAGCACGGGCTGGGGAGTTCACTCCCCCGGGAATGAGTTTGCGGGCCCGTTCAAATGCGGCTTGGCTTTTCTTGAATTCCATAGTGGTTTGTCATCTGGACAGGGCTTTTGGTTGCTGTCCGAAATCCGAATCAGAGAATATAATTTCCAGTAACGTTGGCTCGGTGTCAGCCCGCGAGCGAATCGTGCGGAACATCGTAGCAAGTCGGATAGGATCGGAAAAGCGAACGTTGCGAGAGACGCAAGTTTCTCAGTTTGCTGGTTACTAACTTATTTTTGCAGGCACTTTCTTGAATAATCGCTCACTTGCCACCCGTCTGATCTTGATTGCGACCGTCGCGCTTCCAGTGGTCCCGATCGCCATGGACTATTTTGGTCCTGAGACATCTGCGCGTTGGATGTTGGCAAATGCGGCCAACGAGTTCGACCGAGGAAATGTCGCCCAAGCCCAAAAGCTTCTAGAAGGGGCTTTTGAGAAGTCGAATGAGATCATCTCGGATAAGGATTTTTGGCGGCAATTTGAACGGATCGAATTGAGCAAAGAAGCGGACACGGCGGATCTGTCTCCAACCAAGTTATGGGAGGAGATGATAAAGCGAATCGATAATCCGACCGTACAAGCCAATGCCGCGATTGAGATTTCCACTATTTTGTCGAACCGTAAAAAGTTTGAGGCTTCGGCCAAATTATTGCAGCAGTACTTGCCCGATCGCGAGCAGCGTAACCCTTTAGCGAACAATCAAATCGCTTACATGCGGGCTCTGGCCGGGGTCGATCTCGAGGAAGCCCTTGCGGATGTGGACAAGGCTTTAGAATCTCAACAAAACGAGTCTTTCCTCGATACGAAAGCGTGGGTATTGCACCGGTTAGGACGCGATGAGGAAGCTTTGGAAGTGATTGACGAGGCAATGAAAGAAATCGAATCGACTTGGCTCTCGAATTCTCGGCTTGAGAAGTTCTTCACGCGAATGAATGAACTGGAGCAAGCTTTAGGTCAGAAGCAGGATCCTGTTCCGAAAGAGCAAGAACAAGTACAAAAACAAGAAGGAGAGGGAGTGGATCCCAGTGTGGCAACCGATCCCAGTGTGACAACCGAGCAGCCACAGGGGGACGCTCAGCGGAGTGAGGAGCAAGTAAAGGGATCTGGATTAGTGACCTTGCTCAGTGAGTTTCCGGTAGTCGAGCGAGGCATGACGCAGCTTTTAGATATCCTGACGACAATGCGATACCACCGCATGCGGATCTGTGAATCGCTCAAGCTGGATGCTGAGGTAGCAAAAGAGATGCGATGGCTGAACGCTTTTTCAGCGAAAGAGCTCGACGAGCTTTACTAGAATGGCTGACTAAGAAGCATCCCCGAAGTCAATCAACGACTAAGGTCGCCTTTATCATCTTCTGTTGGGCGACTGGATTGCGGTGTTGTACATCTCGATCAGACGATCGGTGACTTGTTCTTTGCCGCATAGCCCAGTCGCGTGCTTGCGTGCGCTCTGCGCGAAGGATTCTCGAAGCTGTGGGTCTTGGATAAGCGTCGATAGAGCGTCAGTGAGTTCTTCGGTATTTTCACGTTCGAAGACCCATCCGTCGAGTTGGTGGCGGACCAATTCTTTCATTCCTCCGGCATCGCTGACGATTGGGCAAAGTCCGACGGAGCAAGCTTCGATCAGTGCGCGGCACAAACCTTCGCTGCGCGATGGCATAACGAATAGGTCCATCGCGTGCATCGCGCTGACTGCAAATTTCTCTTCGCCCGTGATGATGATGCGACTACGAATCGGGCTACTTGCGATTTGGCTCGAAATACTCTGGTCTACGATGGCCCCCATGATGATCAATCGCCAGGGGAGGGATGCAGGAAGTTTCTCTGCGGCGCGGATCAATAAGTCAGTCCCTTTCACATGCCGAATGGTTCCGACGGTTCCAAGCAGAACTTCATGATTCGCGACACCCCATTGAGCTCGCCACTGTTCACGTGTTTTCGGGGACTCGTATTCCCACATGGTGTTGTAAGTAACGACGCATCGTTCTGGGGGGATTCCACCGTGGATCATCGCATTGCGAACCGCTTGCGATTCGCATGCATGCAGGGAGACACGCGAGGATAGGTAGGAGATCCAGTCCGATGGATCCCAGCGATTCGGTATGCGTGATATGCCGCGAAACGAGACTATCTTGGGTGGTTTTTTCATTCCCCAAGTAGCGAAGAGGGACCAAGCCAGCGAGTCGGGGACGAAGGCGTGCACTAGGTCGGGTCGGAAAGAGTCGATGAGTTCTCGCACGGAGCGTATCGCAGGTCGGCAGATTTTTTTGCGACCAGATAGATTGATCGTGCGCTGGCGCGGGGAGAATTCCAGCGGAAGTTGGTCATGGGTATTAAACGATTTGCTGGAGTTGCAGGATACCAACTCAAAGTCACGCTTGGAGAGTTCGCGAACGATGGGTGCGGGGCAATGCAGCAGTAGAAGTCTCATCGGCGTGTGTTGATTCGATGACCGCTATCGAACGACAGGTTCAAGCTTTAATTAGAGGACTGGAAGAGGACTTGATAGGCGATCCATAGCATCCATGCGCTCCAGAGAGACAGCAGGATCGAGGCTATCATAAAGCGATTAGCCATCCTGTCCTCCGAGTCGTTCGAATCGGGGTTCGAACGCATCTTTGAAATCGAATTGATCGTCGAAATCTTCTCGTTTGTCCGACTTGCTTTTTCGCATCTCTCGGATTCGAATCAAGTTGTAGACGATTTCTCCGAAGTCACCTGTGGTGTGGATTCCCCAGCTGTTCAAGACCGTTTTTGCCATGTATCCGTATTGTTCGATCGCGAACTCTCGGATGGCTTGACACAGTTGTTGTCCGGTCAGATGGTGCTCTGATTTTCCATCGTCGTTTTCGTTTTCACCGGTGTAGGCGGGCATCTTCATCACTCGCTGAGCGTACTCAAGGCTTTCGCGAATGAATTGATAGGCTTCGATGTGATAACGACGGTCTTGTTTTAGAAGCTCCATCATGGCGATTACATGGTCATTCATGATAGTTCTAATCCACGCTTGATAACGGACAAGCAGTCGCTGGGTGTGATAAGTATCCGCCGATTGTCCTCGGTGGAAACTAGCATTTGTTGAGCGAGCAGTTCCACCGAGATCACTCGGGCTCTGCCTTCTCGAGTGAGTATTTCGCTGCCGGGCGGAGGAAGTTGTTTTGCAAGTTCCTCATAGTGATCTTGCTCGTATCGCAAACAACATTTCAAACGGCCACACCTACCCGAGATTTTGTTCGGGTCTAAGGTGGCTTTTTGGAGCTTGGCCATTCGCATGCTCACCGGTGGCATATCGTTGAGGTAGGTGCTACAGCAAAGAGGTTTACCGCAATCGCCGTAATCACCCAAGAGTTTCGCTTCGTCACGTGCACCGATCTGCCGCATTTCGATGCGAGTGTGATACTTGGCCGCAAGCCTCTTTACCAGTTCACGAAAGTCGATGCGGTCGGTTGCAGTGTAATAGATGGTGAATTGCTCACCACCAAGGATCCGTTCTACTTCGACAACCGACATGTCCAATCCGAATCCATCGATGATTGATTGGCAGTCGACCGCATCGCGGTCAGCTTGTTCTTTTTGTGTCGTATCGGTCGATAGGTCTTGGGGGGAGACCGGCCTTTGGATGGTACCGTTCGGAAGATTATCCGTGGATGAAGTGTTCGTTTCAGTGATCGGGCAAAGTATTTCGCCGAGTTCCAATCCGCGGTTGGTCCGAGCGACAACTTTGTCACCTCGCAGGTGCGCGGAGCGAGAGTTCATTGCGTAGAGCAATCGCTGAACACCGCAACGCACAACGTATCGGCTTGCGGTAAGTGGATCTCGAAGCGTTTCTGTTTCCATGCTCAGCCTCCGGCCAGCAATATTTTGTCTTGTATCAAGCGTTCGAGTACTATTTTTGCCAACTCTTGAGGAGGCAACGCGTCCCCTTGAAGTACGAGTTCGGCGTGCTCGGGGGCTTCGTAAGGAGCGGATATCCCGGTGAAGTTTGGGATTTTCCCCTCCCTGGCTTGTTTGTACAAACCCTTCGGGTCTCGCTGCTCGCAGACCTCGATCGGAGTATCGACGAAGACTTCGTAGAATCTCAAGCCTTGGGTTGCTTCGATGCATTTGCGAACGAGGTCGCGATCGCGTTGATACGGGCTGACAAATGCAGTCAAGCAGATCAATCCAGCGGAGGCCAAGAGTTGGGCTACTGCCCCTACGCGACGGATGTTTTCTTCGCGATCCTCCGAGGAGAAGCCTAGTCCGAAGCGCGTCGCGAAATCCTCGCCATAGGTTCCCGTTAGCATTGCTGGAGTGGCGCAGAGTCCATGTCGGATGTTGTCACCGTCAAGCAGAAAGCTTGGTCGTCGCGACTCGAACAACAGTTGATCGAGGGCGTTGGCAACGGTTGATTTTCCTGAGCCGCTCAGTCCCGTAAACCAAACGACGCATCCGCGCTGCGCGAGAACCCTCGATCGGTTTTCAATCGATACCGAGTTTGGATGCCAAACCACATGCGGTGCCGCTGGGTTTTGCTCTTGAGAATGCTTGTCGTTTGCCATCGTACTGCAGTTGTCCGATTCT
>CAIJIZ010000292.1 GCA_903820735.1 uncultured Pirellula sp. | reverse complement strand
GGCATAACGTTTTATTGAGCGTGGGGATTACGCAGAGCGCGCGTGTAGATCATTGGCCGTGTACTGCAATACCTCCCTGACGGTTCGGGTTACCATTTGGTTGCGGTGGCCTGCGGCCACGAAGTGGTAACCCGAAGTGTAAACGAGGCAGGAGCGGAGTGACGGTCGATTGCTGATGAGCGATGAAGCGTGTACTGCAATACCTCCCTGACGGTTCGGGTTACCATTGGTTGCGGTGGCCTGCGGCCACGGAGTGGTAACCCGAAGTGTAAACGAGGCAGCAGCGGAGTGACGGTCGATTGCTGATGAGCGATGAAGCGTGTGCTGTAGAGTCCTCCCTGACGGTTCGGGTTACCATTGGTTGCGGTGGCCTGCGGCCACGAAGTGGTAACCCGAAGTATAAACGAGGCAGCAGTGGAGTGATGATCGATAACTGATGGGCGATGGAGCGTGTGCTGATGAGTCCTCCCTGACGGTTCGGGTTACCATTCATTCGTTCCCCCCTGACGGTTCGGGTTACCAATGACTCGAACTACCGTTGCACATCACTTGATCTGCTCAATATCGTTGAGCTCCCAAGAGCGGTCGAAATATGCTTGCGTCGGCCCATAGAGGCGAAAATACGCAAACCATCCTTTGCCAGGAAGGGTTTTGATCCAATTGCTTGCAGGCTTGCCTTCGGGGGCAATTGGTCCAAAGTATAAATCGACACTGCCGTCTTCGTTTTTAACGATATCGTTGCGAGACGAACGATCGGGCTGAACACCGGTATCGACAAAGCAACGTGTTTCATTGTCATACACCGTCACCGACCAAAACTGCGCGACTGGAGCATCCTTGGGAACACGAAGTCGATATGTGTTGCTACCGTCGAACCACTCACCCTTGCTGTCCTTGGCGGATTCCAAGTAAAGCTGTCCGAAACCTACCGTACGGCCCATCATTCCAACCGAGACGCCGACCGCTTCATAAAACCAAGACGAACGCTCATCTAATTGAGTGTGATGTGCCGCTTCTTGGTTGGTCTCCTTGAGGAACAATGAAATATCCCAATGCTTGGATGGCCAAACCTTCGCACCTTCAAAACGTTTTTCGTAAGCGATCGCGCGGGCCATGACTTCTCCGGTTCGGGCTGCGTCCTCGAGAATTTGCTTCTGCCTTGCCGTCGGCGCAAAAGGCTTACCCTTTTCAATACCAAGAGGTTGCAGCATCCCCATGATCATGCGATCTCGTTCGTGTACTGGCTCTTGGTTAATGACTTGTGAAAGCCCTTCCCAGAAAGCTAATCCGCGAGGTTGGATACCACTCCATTTGCGCCCGTTAGGGGAAACGTGGCGAGTCGGCCTCGGATTCTCCCGCTGGCTATAAGGATAAATCTTCAGCCCATCGATTAGCGCCTTGGCTTTGACTGGATCTGGATCAAGCGCCCGGTGCGCTGACCAAATGTTTACCGTCGGTGAGCGGAAAACGTAATATCCTTCGGGACTCATGTCCGGATCGTCCGGCCCAAGGATCAGGTACTTGCCCCCCGCGCCGCGATCAGGACCGGTTTGGCCGGAATCCGTGATCGGACGCTGCCAGAAGTCGGTGAATCCACCGGCCGTCGCCCCTGCCGGAACTTCTAAGACCAACGGCCCGGTCTCCTTCAAATTCGGGAACGCCATAATGTATGGAGTCGTAGCATTAGCGGTCAACAATCCCAACTTATCTTGGAACGTGATGTAGTCGACGTAGTCGCATTTACCCGCATCGAACTTGCTCAAATGCTCTTGCTGCCATTGTTGCATGGCCATCAGTGGCAGTGCCCAGAGGTAAGCTTGACAGGCCCTCTGGAAGTCAACATCGTCGAAAATCTTCTCAACGGTCGCATCGGTAGGAAACCCGTTTTGCAACTCCAGTCTTCCTAACCGTGTATCGAAACCACCCGTGGTCGGTAATTCTTGCGCCGAGACAAATGTTCCAGCAAGACCTTCTACAACGGCAAAAACAAAGGCTAATCTTTTGTGAACGCTTTTCATGGTACCTCGAGTTCTGCACCGATGTGATCTTCTTGCGGTGCCAAACAATGAAACTTCAAAATGGAACCGGCGTTCACTTCGGTCCGCCGGTTGGGATTCTCAGCCGCCGAGAGTTTTGTTCGCCGATGGGTGTCGGTCAAGTTCGTCAGGAAGCTGAGCTAGGAACCCTTTGAAGATATTCTTCATTTGTTCCTTTCTCCACCCATCCCCTGGGGTAGAACTACCCCAAAACGAATGAAAAACTTATCTCTTCAGTTATCTCAACTGTGGCAACTCTTCTTGCTCTTCCCTACGCCATGGATAATGTATGTCCTCTGTCACAAAGGCTTTTCCGTCAAATTGTCTAACCCGCAACCAACGGCGAGAACATGCTACGAGTCCCTCCAACTATCACGAATCACTTCGAAAATCAGAGGGTAAACATGATATGTCGGGCCGGTATGGATGGAATGAAATTCGCCCATTAAAATGTGCGCTATCTATCAATCAACGTCGATCTTGCGATCTTGCCACACTGAGCCGCCATGCCCGAACTCCCTGAAGTCGAGACCATGTGCCGCGGATTGTCACCGGCCGTCGGCTCAACCATTGAGCGAATTGAGTTTCCTGAGATTCCTTACAGGCCAATCGTTACGACTCCAGCCCCATCGCAGTGGGCTGCTCGTCTGGTAGGACGAAAGATCCTTGGGATCGAACGGATCGCCAAGCGTGTGGTTATCCTGGTCGCACCTCGTAACAGCACCAACGAATCAAATTCATCGGGTTCCTTAAACAAAGATAATCTTACTGGTTGCGTACCCGGCCAACTTCAACATGCAGAAGCGGACCGAATTGTCTTTCAGCCGAAAATGGCTGGGATTGCGATGATCTCCGATCCTCCATCTGCGGCGCACACGCGAGTGGTACTTCATTTGTCAGGAGCCACCTGCGAACGAGTTTTGTATTGGGATCGGCGCGGACTCGGGACGGCTCACATTTGGACTTCAAGCGAATGCGACCATTATTTGGGCCCCAAGGTCCTCGGCCCTGATGCTTTATCGATCACCGCCGAAGCCTTCTCGCAAGCTTTTCGGAACTTGAAGCGTCCGGTCAAACCGGCACTCCTCGATCAACGTCTTGTAGCAGGAGTTGGCAATCTATACGCTTCGGAAATCCTTCATCTCTCTGGTATTCATCCGGAACGAAAATGTGACCGGATTGCTTTAAAATCCTGGCATTCGATCCATCGCTCTATGCAAACGATCTTGCTCGATGCGATCGCTCACGAAGGTTCTACACTCAACGATGGGACATATCGCAATGCGATCAATGGCGAAGGGGGATATCAGAACCACCATCGCGTCTATGGCCGCGAAGGAGAGATGTGTCTCGGTTGCCATCGAAGCCACATTGTGCGAATCGTTCAATCGCAACGCAGCACCTTTTTCTGCAAAACCTGCCAACCTCGCTAAGCTTCCCAGATTCGCACCTGATCCTCTAGAGTTTGCTAGCCAACCCTTGCTTTGCTACTAGAAATCCGAATCTGTAACGTTTTCTACGGCAAGGTGGAACTCCTGACATTGATTCCGAAGGTTAAGTTGTTGTATTGAGTTGTTTCCAAAGGAGTCGACCAGTCGGTAATTGCCGGCGGCAGAACGATCAATAGGAAACCACAGCGATGCGAAGAAGGACAAACAAGAAGCGACAGGGGAACCCCTGGCCAATGCATTGGCTCAGCTTGATGCTTGGATGTCCGCTCGGATTCATAGACAACTCTTTCGCTTGGGGACAGGGCCCAAGCGGCCCTCAGGGGATGCCCGCTTTCAACGAACCAAGCTTCAAAGAGCGTTTGTATGAAGCCGGTGGTATTGCCCAGCGCGAAAAACATGACGGAAAGACGATTCTCTCTGTTCGTGTCGAAGGCAACCAATCGATCTCTGAGAGCTTTATTCTTTCCCAGATGCAATCCCGGGAAGACCGCCCCTTTGATAAAGAAACATTCAATCGGGACATGAGCGCTTTGTACCGCTCGAATCTGTTTCGCAAAATCGACTCGTACATCGATGAAACCGATGAAGGGGTTCACTTACGACTCATCGTCTCGGAACGACCGATCATCAAAGCAGTTGAGTTTCTTGGTAACGAGCGGCTGAACGAAGGCCCGTTGCGCAAGCACTCCGGATTGCAAAAAGGGGATGCGCTCGATCCCATCTCCGTCAACTCCGCACGCGGCAGATTGATCGAGCTCTATCAAGACAAAGGGATGAACCAAGTTGATATTCAGATCGTCAAAGGACTTAAACCTGGCGAACGCGAGGTTCACTTTCTGATCAACGAAGGCCCCGTCGAGCGACTAAACTCCATTTCCTTCGTGGGCAATGAAGCCTTCTCTAGCGAATTGCTAAAAGCTCGGATCAAAAGCCGTGATTCACGATACGGAATCACTAAGTACGTTGGGAACATCTGCTCGGATTTGAAGCTTTCCGATGATCGAGATGGACTGCTCGGGTACTACCGATCCCTCGGATACTTTGATGCAAAGGTCGAATTTCAGAAGGCTTATAACGAAACAGGTGAATTCGTCGACGCAACTTTCGTGATCTACGAAGGAGATCGCTACAGCGTTTCATCCATTTCAATCTCAGGGATGGAACGCTACACCCAAGACGAATTGCTGCCCCACTTGAAACTCAAAGCAAATGACCCGTTCTTGTTGACCAAGAAACTTCAAGATGAACGCCTATTGCTGGATGTATACGGGGCTCAAGGTCACATCTTTTGCGAAGTCGAAGGTGAGGTGATCTACCAGCCGGAAAAGCGGATGGTGGATATCGTCTACAAGGTCAAAGAAGGTGATATCTACCGTTCGAGTGACATACGGGTACACATCGACGGAGACTTCACCAAGCGGCACGTAGTTTTACAACCACTACGAAATCTGCGTCCCGGGGATACGATCGATAAACGAGAACTCGATGACGGCAAACGTCGTTTGTTGTACTCGACCATTTTCAACACGGATCCGACGCGTGGAGAAGTCCCTCGCATCGAGGTGCAACCCGTGGCAGGTTTGGATGACTCCGTACGGTAAAGAACTCTAGAGCATGAACCAGCCAATGCATCCCATCGATCCAAACCACGCGTCGCCGCTTAGCACCAAGCGTTGGTTGGCATTTCGTTCGCTCACGATCCTCTTGGTAGCTTGCGAATTCCTAACACTTAGCACCTCGACGACCTTCGCCCAAATCGGCGGTACACCAGTCCCCCCAATCAACGGACTACCTCCCCAACCTTACACTCCTCCTCCATACACTCCCCCAGTCGGCCAGCCATCAGCTACTTACGGCCAGCCACCGGCTACTTACGGCCAACCACCAGCTACGTACGGTCAGCCACCAGCTACTTACGGCCAACCACCGGCTACGTACGGCCAACCACCGGCTACGTACGGCCAGCCACCAGCTACTTATGGTCAGCAACCAGCACCCTTCGGTGCCCCTCAACCGCCCCTCGCACCTGGCTTGATGAATCAGCCGATGCCACCGCTGAATCAACCTTGGCAAGTCGACCCGGCTTTGGGTTTCACTGGGGCTCCACCCTTTGGATACAACCCTGCGGTGCGCGACGTGCCGATCGATGTTTATGTATCCGAAGGTCAGACAGGAAAGTTCTCCGTCGGTGGTTCGGTCAACAGCGATTTGGGTGTTGCCGGTCAATTGATCATTGAAGAGCGGAACTTCGATTTATTCCGACTCCCTGGGCGTCCGAGCGATATGTTCAATGGGGCGTTCCGAGGAGCAGGTCAAAACTTTCGGGTTGAATTAGTGCCTGGTAATCAAGTTCAACGGTACACAGTCAACTGGACCGAACCGAACCTCTTTGGATATTCTCCTTTTAGTCTTTCGGTCGGCGGCTTTTACTTTACACGTTTCTACCAAGATTGGTCCGAACAGCGACTCGGTGGTCGAGTTGCATTGGGGTATGACATCACTCCGGACTTGTCGGTATCTACAGAACTTCGAGGTGAAGATGTCAAGGTATTCAATCCGCGAGTGCGAGGAGTCGAAGAGCTCGAAGAAGTCCTCGGTAGCAGTGACTTATACACTGCTCGGTTCCGCTTAGCGCATAACACACGGGACAGCCCGTTCATTCCGACCGAAGGTCACTTGCTCGAATTGATCTATGACCAAGTATTCGGTGAGTTTGATTTCCCGAGAGCTCAAGTCAACTACAGCAAGTACTTTTTGGTTCGAGAGCGAGCCGATGGAACGGGGCGTCACACCTTTACTTCTGCGGTTCGAACTGGGTTCGCAGGAACGGATCAACCGTTGTTTGAGAACTTTTTCGCAGGTGGATTCTCCACGCTTCGAGGATTCCAGTTCCGCGGTGCAGGGCCGGTGGAAGATGGCGTCCAAGTCGGTGGTCGGTTCCAGTTCCTAGGTACATTTGAATACATGTTCCCGATCACGGCAGACGACATGCTGCGTATGGTCGCTTTTGTGGATTACGGTACGGTGGAACGGGATATCGAAATCAATTGGGATGATTTCCGGGTTGCTCCTGGTCTTGGGTTCCGCATCGCCATCCCAGCACTTGGACCTGCACCTCTGGCCTTCGACTTTGCAGTCCCAGTCGCTTACGCGGCAAACGACGAACGACAAGTCTTCCAGTTTTCCGCAGGGATAACTCGATAGATGGTTGCCTTCGATGTCGATCTACCAAGCTATCACGGTCCGCTCGACCTCTTGCTGTACTTGATACGGCGAGAGGAGCTTGACATCGAATCGATCGAATTGGCTCGCATCACGAAGCAATATGCGCAGTTCGTAAATATTCTTGCCGAACTCGATTTGGAAAACATCTCTGAATTTATCGATGTAATCAGTCAACTCATCGAATACAAAGCCGAGCAGATTCTGCCTCGCAACCCAAACGAACAAGACGACGCGGATCAAATCCCTCAAGACGCTACCGGGGAACACTTGATCGATCGCTTGATCCAATACAAACGCTTCCGAGACTTGGCTTGTTCACTCGATGAACAAAGTCGGCTCTGGCAACTGCGATACGGACGTCTGGTGGCCAATCCCCCCCGAAAACGTACAGCGGCAAGCGAAATTCCGATCGCTCGTATCGAAGTATGGGATTTGGTCAGTGCCTTCGGTCGGATTCTCAAATCCAAATACACCCCCCCCGTACAGGAAATTCGCTACGACGACACCCCTATCCATGTCTACATGCAACGCATTCATCAACGGCTTGCAGGTGGCCAACGTGTAGAATTGCATGAGTTTTTTGAACCTGGCATGCACAAAAGCGCTCTCGTGGCCACATTCCTAGCCACCCTTGAGCTTACAAGGTATCATGGAGTTCGGGCCATCCAAGGCGTTGGTCTCCCCGAAGATGACGGCTCCGAACAAGTAAATTCGGGGCCAATCGATTCGGCAAGCGACTCCCAAGGGCCTCTTTGGCTTGAACGGGGCCCCGATTTCCCCGAGGAACTTGTTGTCCACGAAGTGGACTTTGGTGACTCACAAATCGCCGAGAGCTCTGGAATGCCATTTAGACTCCGGTAATACCATCGAACCTGCCGAACCCGGTTCGGAAGCCAGCGATCCGTGCAATCTTCATCACAACAGCAAACCAAGCGTCCGCTCCTCTCGCCCGCACTTCGCGAAGCGTTTCTTGCTGGCAATTCTTTAGAAGCTCGCACGTCCCTTTTTCGTGAAGCGTTTGCACAAGCCCGAGAAGATGGTGTGATTGCCCTGTTTGTGCTCGGCGATCCTCCATGTATCGCCCCAGATAGCCGTATCGCCCCAGATAGCCGTATCACACCCGATAGCCGTGCTGCCCCAGATGATTCAGAGGAATGGAAATTTTTTGGCATTTACGCCGAGAGCTCGAACGCCACCCCCGAAAGCCAACGCCGCAATCGGCCGAGGTTCTACCAAAACGAACAGATCGCTATCGATCGCTCCATCAACCGCTTTGAAGAACTTTTATCGGAAGTCTCGAAGGGACAAATCAAACTCCATTGGCCCTTGCAATACCGATCGATAAAACCTTTCTCAGCTCGCGTATCCCCTTGGCGAGAGTGGGTCGATGCATTGCCGACGCAAGCTCACGCGCAGCAACTTCCACTTCTGCTCGATGCAACTCAAGTAGCTGGCGAAGTCGAACTTGGTAATCGTTTCCTGAAAGACATCGAGGCACTGATCTTTCCGCAGTTCATCACTGAGATCGATACGGCCTACCTTGCCGCATTCCTCGATGAAAACCTTCGCAAACTAAAATATTCGGAGACTGCGCATCAAGGTTCGAGCGTGCAACGAGTGCAAGCTACAGCCTTCCAATCATCGATTCGCAACGTCCGAGCCGTGATGCAGATCGTCCACCGTATTCGGGGTAGTAGGGGCTCTTGGGAAACTCTCGAGCAGCGCCTCTCAACTCACGCCTCGATTGCAACTTACGCTAAGCAATGGACATCGAAGCTTCAAAACCGTACGAATCCTTGGGTTGAAATCCCTTCGGAGGAACTAAGGAATTGGATCGCGATGTGCGAAGCCTGGGGTGATGAATGCCTTGCCGTAGAAGCGTCGCTGAAAACTTCTCAAGCCACCAGCATCCTTTGCGGTAGTCCACTACTCGAAGAACTAAAATCCCAAACCGTCAATTCGCTAAATCACGGACTGCAGGAGCTTGCACTCGAAGAAAGCCGAGTTCTTTCTTCGCGGAATTGCAGATACCAACTTGCCCGCATCTCCCAAAGGCTACTTTCGAGTATTCTTGCTACGCCAGCCCCGCAATACACCCTGAATCAACTCGTTTCGACCTCGCGATCACTCGGTGGGAAAGGGGTTCTGTGGGAGCTGTTCTACAGCCACGCTCCATCGCTGGATCTGTATATTCGACTTTGTGGCTCCAGCCCGACGCTTGTTCAGATTTTGCTCAACAATCCAGGGATGATCGACGATCTGCTCGACTCGCTGATGCTCGAATCGCTTCCGAGTCTAGCACAACTCCGTGGAACCCTTGATGAATTGCACAAGAGCCCAGATGAACCGCACGGAATTACCCTAGCGTTTCGCAATGCGATGCACTTGGCGATCGGCGTACGAGACATCTTAGGAAAAGAGAACATCTCCGAGACGCATCGAGCCCTTGCTGATGTTCAAGAAGCTTGCTTGATCCAACTCTTGAACGATGCCTATCGTCACGTTGCAAGTTCCGTACAAGCTCCGCTGGATGCAGCTGGACAATTGGTACCATGCGGTTTGATTGCTTTCGGCAAAATTGGTGGGCGTGAACCGAACTATCACAGCGATGTACCAGTGGTGCTCGTCTACAGCTCACGCGCAAGCCACTTGAATGAATCAGGTGCTAGCAGTCAAGCGACCGAAGTTTTCTTTCATCGAGTTGCGCAACGATTGTTTCAAACTGCAAACCGGGCCACAGGGCACGGCCGATTGTTTGAACTCAAGCCTTGGACGTTCGCATCGCACAGAGAGGCTTTACTAGCGTGGGAATTGAAGGATTTGTTTTTGTTTCTGACAAGCACAGATGCTTCGAAACAAATTCAATCGATCGAGCATCGAGCACTTCTCTTTACAGCCCGAGTAATTGCCGATTCTGAGTTTGTTGCACGGACGGAACCGCAGTTGGAAGCCACCATCCATCAGCGGGTTTGGACTCGAGAAGATAGTGTGCAGCTTATCGCTTGGCGAAGAACGCTCGAAGAAACAGCAACCCCACAAAACATCAAACGTGGCTGGGGCGGGACACTCGATGTAGAGACCCTTGCACACCTGTTTTATGCCAAGCATATCCATCGCCCGCAGTATCCGGTTTTACGCGGCACGGTCGAGCGGCTCGACGCACTTCGAAAGAACGGGATCTTGTCTCCCTTCGATGCGTTACAACTGCGAGACGCTTATTATTTTCTGCGAGGGGTCGAATCAGGTCTAAGATTGATGAACACCAAGCATCGGCATGACATCCCAACCTCGGAACTCGAACTTGCTCAGCTCGCGATGATCATCCAGCTCCCCGACACGGATCAATTGCTTGAATCGATCGAGCACTACCGCAGGATGATCCGAGACATCTCGCAGCGTTACTATGCTCAAATCCGTGCGGAGTCGCTTGGGATCCGCTGATGCTGATCGCTTGGAGTAAACAAGGGGCGATAACAACAAAAAACCCTGGCGGGCTTTTCGGCTCGCCAGGGTTTTTTCATTTTGAAACTCTAAGATGCAAATCGTGATGCGACGTTAATCGAGGAATCCAACGAGTTCTTGCGATCGGCTGGGCTGCTGAAGCTTTCTGACCGCCTTGGCTTCGATCTGACGGATACGCTCGCGGGTCACTTTGAAGATGTGGCCAACTTCTTCAAGTGTGTAGCTGTATCCATCGCCGAGTCCATAACGGAGCTTGATGATTTCGCGTTCGCGGTAGCTGAGGGTTTTCAGGACCGAGTTGATGCGATTTCGAAGCATTTCTTGAGCAGCACCGATGGCAGGGCTTTCGGCCGCACCGTCGGGTAGCAGATCACCGAACTGGCTGTCTTCACTGTTTCCGACTGGACGATCGAGCGATATAGGATATCGGCTCATGGCAAGCACACGGCGAGCTTCCTCGACAGTGGTCTCTGCGCGTCGCGCGGTTTCTTCGAGGGTCGGTTCGCGACCAAGTTCCTGTAGCAACTGGCGGGAAACGTTTCGGACACGCGACATGGTCTCGACCATGTGCACGGGAATCCGAATTGTTCGGCTTTGATCCGCCACCGCCCTTGTGATGGCTTGGCGAATCCACCAAGTTGCGTACGTGCAGAACTTGAATCCGCGACGGTACTCGAATTTATCGACCGCTCGCATCAAACCCGCGTTTCCTTCTTGGATCAGATCCAGGAAGCTCAAACCGCGGTTTCGGTACTTTTTGGCGATCGACACTACCAAACGCAAGTTGCCTTCGCTGAGTTGCTTCTTCGCCTGTTGATATTCCGTAAAGACTCGTTTGACCATGTTCACGCGGTTGCGGAGCGAGGTCGGAGTCTCTTGGGTGGCAACAAGAATTTGGCGGTACTCGCGACGCAGTTGAGCGATTTGAGAAGGAGCGACTTGGTGGGACTTGAGAGTCGCCAAATCATGCTTGATCTCATCGATGCGTGCCGACAATCTTTCCAAGACCCCGATCATGGCTTCGATTCGCTGGGTTCTCAGACCGAGTTCTTCGATCAACCTGACGGCTTTACGCCGGCGGCGACCAAGGCTGGTCCAAGCTTCTGCACGCTTTTTGGCGGGCAGAGAGCGACTCAGAGCATCACGGTAATCCCGGCGATTGCGTTTGAGCAATACGTCCAGTGTTTTCAGATTATTGGGTAGTCGTCCAAGAATCTGGTCTTTCTCAAGCCGGTCAGTCACGGAGACTTGAACCGTACGATCGAAGGGTAGTTCCCCGGTGTGAACGCGGCGGAGAATCTTGTACGCATACTGAATCACATAGTCGCACTCGAGGAGTTTGGTTCGGAATCGACGTCGGGTGACTTCGATTTTCTTCGCCAAACGAATTTCCTCTTGCCGCGTCAACAATGGGATCTCTCCCATCTGAGTCAAGTACATGCGAACTGGATCATCCGACCACGTCTCAACGTCGTCCATACCCGCAAGCAAATCATCTTCGCTCTCGAGTTGGACTTGGTCCTCGGGGACCACGACATCGACAACGGTATCGGTCAGCTCATCGCCTTCTTCTTCAAGCGATAGTTTGCGTAAGCCATCCAAGTCATCAGCGCTGCGAGGCAAATCATCATCGAAATCCAACAGGCCGTCGAACAAGGTCATAGTTCCTCAAACCACGAAAGGAATGCAGGAGAAGTCGATCCGTTCAAGCGAAGGATAGGCTTTTCCAAGCGATGCGGACCGAGGGTCCTGAGCAAGGCAAAGGAAGTGTAGCACCATTCTCGCGGCGAATCGAAATCTCGATTGAATTGGTAAATAATTACGATTGAGTGAAGCCTGCCATGGCCCCCTTCGAGTCAGAGCCTCCGACGGCAAATCGGCTTTCTTACAAAACCATCCCCATCCTAATTCAACAAAAACTAGGGGTGAGTAATTTTTCAAAGAAAACTGCAACGCACGCCACACCGGCAGAATCGCACCGATGCTCTGGAACACGACCAAACTCGCACATCCTTGTTCCCCATAAACACACCCCACCCCAATGACCGGGAAACTTCCACGCAGTCGTAAACCTTCTCTCCCGTTACGCTTCACCCGGCGATTCATTCCTTGGTCGTGTTCTTTTTAGCGTAGGAATCGGTCGGAAGCCTTTGATATTAGCGGCTTGTTGTTGCGACCGTTGCTTTATCTGACGCGAATGAGGATCGACGAAGCGGAGGCGTGATCTTTGATAATCTTACGGAACGAGCTGTTATTCTTGAAAATGCAGGTACTCTTGCGAATGCCAGTATTTCAATCGAATGCCAGTATTTCTAATGAATACAAGTGGACTAAGTTCAACCTTTGGTCAAAGGATAGCGAAAGGTTTGTTGCGAGGTGGACTTGAGGTTCCTCAAGCCCCCCTTGCGTCAGGGCACTATAATTTTACCTTCCGGAAAGCGCCGGTCTAGGGCCCATCGACGATAAAATCGGACGAAGTCCCCGTCGCAACCTCTCTGATCCGCAAGAGTGTTAGAGTCCAAGAACTTTTTGTGGACATCTAGAGAGTTTGGCTAAAGTAGCTCGAGAGCAGACCGGTAACTGCTCAGTTGCAGGTCTCAAACCAACACAGCTCGGCTCCGCAACACAGCTCGGCTCGGCAGCACAGCTTGGCTCCGCAATATCAATCGATCGGTTCGGCCGGCAAAAGGACTTCCTCAATCCGGGGAACCGTCCCGGGAACGCTATGCGCTGAATCTGACCTTCGCGGCTTGGTCGATATCGGTTGCTCCCTGGAGAC
The DNA here is from genome assembly GCA_903820735.1 of uncultured Pirellula sp. Lineage (GTDB taxonomy): Bacteria > Planctomycetota > Planctomycetia > Pirellulales > Pirellulaceae > JBKCUI01. The sequence goes on along the minus strand of CAIJIZ010000292.1, from coordinate 17,272 downwards.
CAACGTTACCAAAATCCCATCTTGGACCTTCTCCCCACGCTGGTTGATCAATTGCCGATACCAATGGACTTGACCATGACGCCGGCCGTGCGGTTTCAAGTCGACGATTTCCGTAAGCACATGGACCGTATCCCCCGGAAAAACGGGCTTAAGGAAATTCCAGTTCCGAACATCCACGAACGCAGCCGTTCGCACCGACGGAGCAGTGGAGCTTAATCCGATCAAGATCGACATCCCGAGCATTCCATGAGCGATAGGTTGTCCGAAAGGACTATTCGCGGCGAACTCATGGTCGGTGTGCAAGCGATCATGATCCCCTGTCAGATCGGCAAAGCCTTGGATATCCCGCTGTTGGATCGTCCGAGCGTCACTCTGCCAGCGGTCGCCAACGTTCAACTGCTCAAAGTTCAACGGAATGCGGTTAGAGATCATAGATTCGTTAGGATTGCTGGAAGTGCGCGGGATAAACGGGAAAGGAAATCACAAGCTTCGACTCAGATCGCGATTGGCTCAGATCGCGATTGGCTCAGGTAGCGATTGGCTCAACTGACAGCGCCGCCGATGGAAAACATGGAACTGATCGATTGATTGGAGTGAATGCGTCGAATGGCTTCGGCCAACAGTGGTGCGACCGAGAGGACATGCATGTTCTCAAGTCGCTTTTCCGCCGGCAACGGAATGGTGTTGGTGATAACTAAACTCTTGATCGGGGCTTCTCGCAACCTTGCGATTGCTTCGCCACAGAGGACACCGTGCGTTGCAGCCAAGTGGATTTCTCTCGCACCGGCTTCGTGCACCAACCGAGCCGCCCCGCAGATCGATCCTCCGGTACTGATCATATCATCGAACATCAAGCAAATCTTTCCTTCAACAGGTCCGCCGATGATGTTCTTTTGTTTGGTTTGAAGTGGGTTATCGCGGACTTTGTCAACGATCGCAAGCTTTCCACCGATCCGCTTCGAATGCCCCATCGCCCGTTTGATGCTCCCTTCATCGGGACTCACAACAACGATGTCTTCGGGATCAAGATTTTGGTTCTGGAAATATTTGGTCAACGCCGGGGCAGCGTACAAGTGATCGACTGGCACATCGAAAAAACCTTGAATCTGCGGCGCGTGCAAATCCATTGCCAACACGCGATCGGCACCGGCACGGGTAATCAAGTTCGCTACTAGCTTCGCTGTAATAGGTACCCGGCCTTCGTCTTTGCGATCCTGCCTTGCATACCCGTAATACGGGATCACCGCAGTAATACGCGCCGCACTAGCACGCTTGCACGAATCGATCATGATCAACAATTCCAGCAAATTATCGTTGACCGGTGGACATGTGGGCTGAACAAGATAAACATCTCGCCCGCGAACGTCTTCCTCGATCTTGCAATAGTTCTCACCGTCGGGGAATTTCCCAAGCGTGATTGCTCCGGTCTTCAAATGGAGGAACTCGCAGATCTCTTTGGCCAACTGAGGATTGGCTCGACCACTGAAAATCTTTAGCTCGCGCATGGATATCCCAATTCTTTCATCTTGTTTTCAACCATGGCCAGTTCATCGATGGTGTTGATACTCAATGATTCACAAGCCTTGAGAGTCGCTTTCGCGTCGACATGATCGCCCGCTCGAAGCAGAATCGACGGACAATCGGTCAAGTAATACTCAGACTGTGCGTTGTTGTTGGTCAACTCACCGAGCGCCCAAAGCAAACGTGGTTTGTCGAATATATAAGTGCTCATGTTGACTTCCCGAATAGCTCGCTGCTCAGGTGTCGCGTCTTTGTGTTCAACTATTCCGGTGAAGTGCCCGCTCGCATCCCGAACGATTCTACCAAGCCCTTCCGGATTGTCCTTGAGCAACGTTCCCAGTAGACAAGCGTACTGGCCTTGTAAAAAAGAAGCCAACAGTTCACTCAACGAAGAAGCTTGAACCAAGGGGGAGTCCCCGGCGAGTACTAGTACTGGCTGCTGTCCCGAAGCAACCGACGGTTCCTTCAACGCAGGAATGCACATTTGAACCGCGTGCCCGGTACCAAGCTGCTGATCTTGTACAGCAAACTCGATTGGCAAACAGCCTTCCGGGGTGACTCGTTTTTTAAGTTCCGCTTGCACATCCTCGGCCCGGTAGCCGACCACAACAATCGTCCGACGCACCCCAACTTGCTCCAACGCATCGAGTACCCAATGGATCATCGGTCGACCAAGCACCGGAAACAGGACCTTGGGAAGCTCGCTCTTCATACGAGTCCCTTTCCCCGCAGCCAACACGATCGCCGTCGCGTTAGAAGTAGACCTAGTAGGGGAAGAATCTTGCGTTTGATTGCCAATCGCTTGGGAATCAGATGGTAAATCAGTCATGTTTCGATCGTTCCAGAGATGAGAAGTCAAGATAATGCCTATCTTGCCATAAGCCCCGGTAGGCGAACAGGTCTACAATTGACGAAAAATAGCAGGTCAGCTATTGTTTTAGTTCGGTTTTCTGGGCGCACACCCGCTCCATAAGCCGCACCTTATCCAATCCGAATTGTTCAGTCCTATTCGATTCCCGAAAATCTTACACGAAGAGAGTATCTATTATGGCCATCGAACGTGCTCGCGAATTGCGCCGACGACGACATCGCAAAGTTAAGCTCATAACCCTCAAGCGACGTGCTGATAAAGCCAGCAAGTCGGAAAAAGGGATCATCGCAGCCAAAATTCGCCGCCTGAGCCCAGGCGCCGAACAACTGATCGCCGCTTGGAAAATCAGCTAGTCGACGATCCGACTTCGTGCTTTAGGGTCCCCTCGTACTCGAAAAAGCCGTACTAGAATCACCACCCGCGAATAAGTCATACTGGCAAAACGGTATCGACCGCGGGTTGCACCGAAAGATGCTTCAAAAGTACGATTCAGAACTACGTCTCAGTACGACGGCTCAAAAGTACAGTTTCAGAAGTACGATTGGCTGATGTAAGGACAAAGCGCGACGCTGATAGACGCCGCGCTATGAATCATGCGACTACTTATTACAGGCGGATGTGGATTTGTCGGATCGCTGCTTACCAAGTTCTTTCTGAGCAAAGAAGGTTGGGAAGTACTCCTCGTCGATAACTTCTGTCGCCCAGGCAGCGAACAAAACCGCCGGCCCCTTGAATGCCTCGGCGCAACTGTCATCGAAGCAGACCTTCGGGATCGCAATGCCATCCTCTCGTTGCCCGCTTGCCACTGGGTGATTGACTGCGCGGCAAATCCTAGCGTCCTTGCTGGTCTCGATGCTCGGCCCAGCTCTCCTTTAGCTTCGACAGGCGAAAGCCCCTCTCTTACCCTTGTCGACCATAATTTGCTCGGCACCGTCCACGTACTCGAATACTGCAAACGACATTTGGCCGGTTTGGTATTAGTAAGCACATCACGGGTTTACTCAACTGATGCACTCTCATCAGTAAAACTCAAAAGCTCGAACTCCCGCTTTGAGCTTCAACCTGAACAAACCACTGCAGGGCTTTCCAGTCAAGGCATCAGCGAACTCTTCAGTACCGCCCCCCCGTTGTCCCTGTACGGGGTCACCAAATTAGCATCGGAGTGGCTCGCGAGAGAATACGCGCACGCCTTCGGCTTTCCACTCTGGATCAACCGATGCGGATTGATGGCCGGGGCAGGGCAGTTCGGCAGAGCCGACCAAGGTATCATCGCTTACTGGATGCATCGATATCTGTACCGCCACCCACTGAGCTTCATCGGATACGGGGGCATGGGCTTCCAAGTCCGCGATTGCCTCCACCCAGTGGACCTTGCCAATCTCATCAGCCGACAAATCAAGTTCAGTGCAGCTCCCGGTTCCTATAGTCATACCGCCGTCGATCAACCTTCGACGACCCTGAACGTCTCAGGGGGGATAGAGAGTGCCTTTTCATTGCTGGAACTGCACCAATGGTGCGAGAGACGTTGGGGTTCAAGCAAATACGGCCCTCCAGGAAAACTAACAACCGTTCTTGAAAACCGAAGGTACGACGCGCCCTGGATCGTGCTCGATTCAAGCCTAGCACAACGACAATGGGGCTGGACTGCTCAACGCTCTAAAGAAGAGATCTGGGAAGAAATCGCCGAACACGCCGAAGAACACCCCGATTGGTTACAAATTAGCCAAGCGTTGAGCTAAGATAATTTCGCTTGTTTCGGATCCCTCCCTCCCGGCCTTTCCGGAAGGATCCAAACGCCCCAAGCAATCCACACCAGGAGAGAATTCATGAGCGAGATGAGCGAATCGAGCAACCCCTTTGATAGTTCCGACACAGGATCATGGAACTCCGATAGTCCAGAGAATTGGGGACTAACGAAGTTTTCAAAGTTCTTAGCAGTGGTTTTTCTCCTTTTGGGGTTATTGGGAATCATAGGCGGCATGATGGGCGCTTCGGCCAAAGCACTCCAATTCATGGGCTTTGATATCGCAAGCATGATCAAAGACGCACAGGGCGATGCATCACAGAAAGCGGCTAATGAAGAACCGCAAGCCGATTCTCAGTCCACCACGCAGATACCGGGAGAGATTCCGCCAACGCAAACCGACACCGCTACTTCGACCAGCCCCAACAGACTTAACCTCAAGGCTCCAACGCTTCTGCAATCCGCGATCACCAACGGATTGATGCTCTTGGCATTGATCGCCTCGGTCGGGATGGTCATAAGTGCAATACAAACCTTGCGTGGCCGACGCTCCGGATCGGTGTGGCTAAGCAATTGGTGCGTTGTATCGGTACTACTGTTCCTCGCGTGGACCCTTCAATCGTACATGACCATCGATTCGATCAAGTCTCAGGTCACGGAGTTATTGGCTAAGCCGCAAAACATACCACCCGACGTCCCTCCAGAAAGATTGGCAGAGTTCAAAGAGAAAATAGAATACTTCAGCCAGATCGGACTAGCCATCGGGCTAGGTTGCGCGGGATTCTTCATGCTTGTCAATATCGTGTTGTATCTTTACGGCGCAGTGCGTTTCCGATCCGCGGCAGTGCTCGATCGGCTTAAAGAAAGAAACCTGCAATGAGCAAACCAAAGCCGTTGGACTCTTCCAAGCTATCTCCGCGAAAAGGAGTCTACACCGGCTCCTTCGATCCGGTGACCCTCGGGCATTTGCATATCATCGAACGTGCCGCTGGGATCTTCGAATCGGTCGTAGTGGGGATTGGGGTGAACCAAGAAAAACGCCCACTCTTTACGATTGAAGAACGACTCGACTTGGTCAAAAAAGTCACATCCCATTTTGGTAACGTCACCGTCGAATCCTTCGACGGACTTGCCGTGGACTTTGTGCGACGGCTAAACGCAAAAGTCATGGTTCGAGGAGTACGACCTCTTACGGATATCGCCGGTGAATTCACCATGATGATGGCCAATCGCCAACTCGATCCAGATCTCGAAACGGTCTTCCTAATGGCTGACGAAGAATACGCACACGTGTCGAGCAGCTTGATCAAACAGATCGCAAGCTTAGGGCATGGCCGATCACTTGAGAAATTCGTGCCGCGAGAAATCATCGACCCCTTGATGCACAAAGTCGCCCAAAGTGCACACCGATCATAGATCTTTTGCCAGCAAGTTGTTTTGCCGGCAAGTTGTTTGGCCAGCAAGTTGCTTGGCCAGCACACTAGCTTGTTCGCACCGATGTTCCATACTTCCGTAGACAACGTATCGGGTTGTCGGATCGTTGTCACGAGAAATACGCTGCCCAAAGAAATACGCTTCCCAGCGAAATTCGCTGCTCAGAGAAAACTGCTGCCGCGTAAAATATTCCGCCGCTTGAGAAACACAGAGAGTCGATCGATGAAGCCCAATTGGAATCGGCGCCCGGTCGGAACTCTGCGAGCCTATGACCCACTGAGCGAACTGCAATTCGTGCGGAGCGAAGGGTCGTATCTTTGGGATGCCGAAGGCAAGCCGTACATCGACCTCGTTTGCGGCTATTCGGCTTGTAACCTCGGGCATCGACATCCGAGATTGCTCGAAGCTCTCGGCAGAGCTGCAAGTGAACTCTCTTGGGCTTATGGCGCCGAGAGTCCCATCCGAGCCGAGCTTGAAGAATCGATCGGAAGTTTTGTGGAACGGGAGCTGTTAAATAGCCAGCAGGCCAGGGTAGGGCAGGGGAGTTTGAAAGTCTGGCTCGGAGTTAGCGGGGCCCGTGGGATCGAAACGGCTTGGAAGATCGCACAAGCCCATCGTCCTGGCGGGATTGCTTGTATGGACATCGCTTACCACGGCCGATCGATGTCCACCGCTTGGATTAGCGATTCTCGGCGGGTTGGTTCATCCCCCGGCATCGTTACCCGATTGCCATTTCCGAAACACCTTCAGGGAAGTTGCTCCGGCGAGAATTGTGCGGAGTGCGAACAAGCTTTGAAGGCCTCCGAAGAGATTCTTGGAAGTCATGCAGGAGCGGTTGGTACATTGATTCTCGAGCCAGCCATCGGAGCTCGCGGCTACTACTTTGCTTCTCCTGTTTTCTATCGGCGACTTGTTTCAGTCGCTCGAAAACTATCCATGCTGGTGATCTCCGATGAGATCCAGATGGGATTGCGCCGCATGGGAGGCATGGTCAGCTCGTTATCTCAGGGCTGGGAGGCCGATTTATGGGTGTTTGGCAAGTCGCTCGGGGGGGGAATGATGCCACTTTCCGCCGTGGTAGGGGCCTCCCACCTGATCGATTGCTTGCCACCAGGTTTCGAATCGGAGACTTTTGCCGGTTATCCGCTCGTCTGCCCCGTTGCGATCGAAGCACTTCGGCTACTTTCCGATGAGAATCTTGGGTTGGAAGTCGAACAAAAGGGAGCAAGGCTCCGTAGAGCGCTACACGCGATGCTTCCCCGGCCCGAGTTACTGCCAAATCCCGAGTTACTGCCAAATCCCGAGTTACTGCCAAGTCCCGAGTTGCTGCCAAGTCCCGAGTTGCTGCCAAAACCCGAGTTGCCCCCAATGAACCATCCGAAGACAGTGGTGGTCGACGGAGTAGGATTAGCCACCAGCTTGAGTCTTGAGCACCACGAAGGACATGGAACGGAGCTAGCCAAAGCTTGGGCTCAAGAGCTCGGCAACCAAGGAGTGCTTGTGCACCTGACCGGTTTGCAACGCAGTCGCTTAGCTTTGATCCCGCCACTTACGATTGACGATGCTTTGCTGGACGAGGTGGCAGAGAAGATTTCGCGAGCGTACGAGCTGGCGGGGCGTAAAAGCACTTAAGCGACGGACGAGGTTTTAAAAAAACGAGCCCTAAAAACCGACGCGACGAGAAAACGAAAGCGTTGACAACCAATAACGAACGTGTTCACAACCAATCGGGTTCACAACCAATCGCGTTCACAACTAATACAGAGTAGGAGAGTGGAAAATGATGATCGGCGAGCCGGCACCTAGCCAATATGATTGGCGATTCAACTTGTTTGGTTTCCCGATCCGCGTGACTTGGCTTTTCTGGGTCATCAATGCAGCCTTGGGATACAACTTGGCTATGGGATTGAACCAAGCCTACCGGATGACGGAGCAAGGCTCACCGGGAGTCTTTTCTTTTCTGCTGCTTTGGGTTCTATGCGCTTTTGTATCGGTGTTAATTCACGAGCTAGGGCATTCCTTAGCGTTTCGTTTTTTTGGAATTGAATCTCAAATAGTCCTCTATCACATGGGGGGAGTCGCGATCCCAACAGCCGGTTTCATTTTCCGGCGTTCCGGGGTCCGGCGTCGTCTTAGCCATTGGGATCAGATGATCATCTCGGCAGCGGGCCCACTCCTACAGTTCGCTTCTGCAATCCTCATGGCGATCGTTGCCACGGCGATGGGAGTGCGAGTACCGGTGGTAAGCGACTGGTTATCTTGGTTGCAAGATATCGGAATTGCCATTCCGTGGCTTGGCACAGGCGAAGCGACCACGAATCCATGGACCTTAGCGACCTTTCAGTTCTACATTCTGATCAGTATCTGGTGGCCTCTGTTTAATCTGCTGCCGGTCTACCCACTCGATGGAGGTCATATCGTGCAACATGCAGCGGCCATGATCCGTCGCACCGATGGAACGAATGAAGCATACGGCATCGGCGCGGTCACTGGTTTTCTCGTCGCATATTGGTTCTTTCAAAGCGGCAGTGTCTTCAACGCGATGCTGTTTCTCTCCCTCGCAATGAGCAACGTTCAAGCGATGCAGCGACTTGGAGGACCACCAAGGTGGTAATTTACGAAAAAAATTTCGAAATTTTTTGATCTGTTTTTCAACCATTTTGAACAACAAATATCGACCTGTTGATGCGTTGCTGGACATCGCAAAACAAGTTACTTTAGCAAGGCCGACAACACAACTTGCACTCATGCACAACGCCAAATGATTGTGCTTGAACCAGAATATTTGTTTCACTTTTGCGAACTGCAACGCAAGCCTTCGCAGGGCATGTAAAACGCCTCCCGAACTTACGCTCATCCAATGTTTTCATTGACGCGACGAAATCACGAGCGTCGAAAAGCATCGTGCAACGCATCAAGAAGTTATCGTTTTGCGAACTGCTCTACACGATCGCTAAACAAGACAACGCAAGAGGTTTCACGGTTCGTATGTAAGCCACATTTGGCCGATGCGACACAAGCAAAACCAAACCGTTTACCGAAGCAGAGCGACACATTGCGACGCTTCAAAACGAGCCAAATGTGTGGAAAAATGGTTTCATGTTTGTGGAAAAATTGTCGAAAAGATGTTGCATTACAACCTGGGTTTTATACAAATACTCAGACTAAGGTAGTCCTTAGCACATGCGGTCGATCATGTCACGGAGTGACAGGTCATGAAGCCAGATCGACTGTTTGTTGCGAAGGACGTTTTGTATCGGTTGTCGAGAACAGAAGTTCACATCTGCTGCTTCGGATGCGAGTGACTGCGGCAACTAAGTTTTTGTTTTTTTGGAGGATGTATCGTGGCCAAGAAGAAAGCTGCAACAGCAACAAAGAAGGTAGCTAAGAAGAAGGCTGCTAAGAAGGCTGCTACCAAGAAGGTAGCGACCAAGAAGGTAGCGACCAAGAAGAAGGCAGCCAAGAAGAAGGCTGCTGTTAAGAAGACCACCACGAAGTCAGCTTCGTAGTTTTTGTTGCTCTTCTCAGAACGACTACTGCCTCGGCAGAGTCTCTGCTTAAAACCCATTAAACCGCTGAGTGGCTTATAGCATCTCGGCGGTTTTTCTTTTATATCTAACTTATCTAACTTTCCTGACTTAACCGGTTCCTCTCACCCTCATGATGCCTCGCTCGGACTCGCTCAACCGCACCGCTGCGAACCCGCTGCACTCCACCGCTGCCCTCTTCCAAGGTGTCGAGAAACCATGGGAGTTTCCGTCCATCCCACTGCGAGATCCCGCTCCCGGTGAGATCCTCGTAAAAGTACTCGCTTGCACGATCTGCGGAAGCGATCTTCATACCATCTGCGGCAGACGACACGCCCACCCACCAGCCGTCCTCGGCCACGAAATCGTCGGCGAAGTTCTCGCCATCGGGCCCAATACATCACCCCTGGACCACCTAGGAATTCCGATCCAACCATCCGACCGCGTCGTCTGGGGAATCGTCGCGAACTGCGGCAAGTGCTTTTACTGCTTACATGAGCTTCCGCAAAAATGCTCACTCGCGTTTAAATATGGGCATCAACAAATCAATGAAGGTTCTATCTGGCAAGGTGGCTTTGCGCAACATTGCATGCTCGCACCAGGCACCACGCTCGTAAGATTGCCCGAACACTTAACTCTCGAAGCAGCCTGCCCGCTGAGTTGCGCCACCTCCACCATCGCCGCTGCGATGCGAATCGCTGCCCCGCTTACCAACCAACGTGTCTTGGTCGTCGGAGCAGGGATGCTAGGCATCACCGCACTGGCTTACGCTCGCGAACTCGGTGCTGCTCGCCTCGCATGCCTCGAACCAGATTCCTCCCGAAGAGAACTTGCCCTGGGAAGCTTCCGCGCAGATATCGCAGGTGATGTTGCGGAACTCGAACGCTGGATCGCGAACAAGCAAAATGGGATCGGTTTTGACCTCATCATCGAATGCTCGGGTAGCAACGCAGGAACGCTCGATGCAATGCGGCTGATGCGAACCGGTGGCAGATGCATCCTTGTCGGCGCAGTGTTCCCCTCGGCACCGATTCCCTTGGTCTTCGAAGAATTCGTCCGCCGCCAATGGACAATTCACGGTGTTCATAACTATCGCAGCGATGATTTAGTTCGCGCTGTGGAATTCATGTCCGACGCCCAAGCCAGATATCCATTCGCTGACTTGGTGCGTGAAACATATCCTCTCAAGCAGATCGAACGGGCAGTTATCGCTGCCCAGTTGCGAGAGAATATCCGAGTTGCCATCCTTCCCTAGCACTCTCGACCGTTCGAAGCACTTCCGCTAGCCGCTCGCGATCCTCGGGACGGAACGAATGGAACGGATCAGCTAAATGGTCTTCGCAAATACCGATCAACGACACAGCACATTTCGTTCCTTTGACATATCGCGATGCGTATTTGCCAATGTCATAGATCCCTTGCAACGTTTCAACCTGACGCTGCAAAACTTCCCAATCTCCGTTCCCGGTGACCGCCTCATACAAGCTCACAAATAGGTTTGGGTAGATGTTCGCTCCCCCTGCGACTCCTCCATCCCCCCCCAATCGCAGCGACTCGGCCAAAGAAGCCTCGGGCCCAATCAAAATCGACCAATCCGGCCGCTTTTTCTTTAACTCCAAAGCACGAGCAAAATACCCCAAGTCCCCACCGCTGTCTTTTAAACCAACAATCCTCTCATGCTTCGTTAAGTAATCGAGTGTTTCAATCTCAAAGGCAACCTTGGTCAACGATGGGATGTTGTAGAGCATCACCGGCAAAGGTAGCTCCGGAACCAACTCGTCGGCATAGTAACGCAGCTCCGTCTGACCGGCCGGGAAATAATAAGGAGTCGATAAGACCAACGCATCTGCTCCTTTCTCCGCAGCAAAATACGCTAACTCCAGACTCTCCACGAAGGATGTATCGGTAATCCCAACCAAAACCGGTACCCGACCGCCAACGGCTTGTAGCGTCTGTGATACCATCTCTCGCTGAAACGCGTGACTCAAACTAGGAGCCTCACCGGTGGTACCCAGTACGAATACGCCGTGAACGCCCCCGTCGATCAAATGGTTCACCAACCGATCAAGCCCGGCGCGATCGAGACGATCTCGACCTCGCATCGGCGTAATGATCGGCGGAATCAAACCGGAAAACCTGGAATTCGACATTGTTGAACAACCTAAATGGAAGCGAAAATCTAGCAGCATTCATGGAAAAAACGGGACGGCATTATAGCCACATCGCCTAGATAAAGACCCCTGATACAATAGATTCCCATGCATTGGACACTACTTATTTGCTTGAACGCATTCCTGCTCTTTGCGATCCAACCTCTTTTGGGCAAATCCCTCCTGCCTCTATGGGGAGGTAGCGCTCAAGTCTGGGCGACTTGCTTGACTTTCTTCCAATCCGCCCTTCTTCTCGGAGTCCTCTACGCACATCGTCTAGGACAAATTGAGAACCTGAGACTTCAAAAGACGATCCATTGCATCTCCTGGGGTGTCTGCTTGGCCCTGCTCGGCTTCCTGCAGTTTCAACCCCGCGAATGGTGGAGCGACTCACCCGTCGCTTCGATTTTTCTCGACTTGTCCCTTCGTATCGGACTCCCCTTGCTGCTGCTATCGAGCACTAGCTCTCTGGCGTCCGTTTGGTATTACCAATCGACCCAATCACAACACCCATTCCACTGGTACGCCCTTTCCAACCTCTCCTCCCTAGCTGCGTGCTTGGCTTACCCCTTCCTCATCGAACCAAACCTAGGTCTTGAAACGCAAAAAGTCCTTTGGATGCTCGGTTTCACAGCCGTCGCTCTCCTTTGGTTCCACCAAGCCTACCGTATGCAAAAGGCTCCACCGTCCGATGATTTGAGGACCAACCTTCCCACCGAACCGACAAACTCTTCTTCTAGTCATCCGTGGCACGCGTTCATTTGGGTCTCCCTGAGCGCCTGCTCGTCGATGGTTTTATCGGCGGCAACAAGCAGCGCTAGTCAAGCCGGAGTGATTGTCCCTGGAATCTGGTCGATTCCGCTAGCGATCTATCTCGCTACGTGGTGGGCTGCTTTCACCCTTCCTTCGCTTTCGAAGTGGGGAATCCAATGGCTTGCAGCTTGCGCCGGCATGTGCACAGCTTTGATTCTGCTGGTCTTCAAACTATGGGTCCCTTGGTGGGGCCTGATCGCCGGCTATTTGTTTGTCGTCGGCAGCATCGGCATCGCTTGCCACGGCTTGATCTATGCGCTGCGCCCCGCCCCGAAAGATATCTCCAAGTACTATCTTTGGATCTCCTTCGGAGGTGTGCTAGGAAGCTCCTTGGTATCTCTTGTCGCTCCCTGGGCACTGAACGATCAGTGGGAACTGCATATCGCACTGGCCCTAGGCGCACTGACCGCCGGTGGATACTACGCCATCGAAACGTTTCCTCGTATCGCCACCGATAACAAAATACGGCGGTTCCTCTGGCCAGTTACGGTGACAAGTACCCTGCTGTGTTTGATCGTTCTTACCGCCATCGTTGCTGCCCCCAACCGTGAAGAAGTCGTTGCGAAGAAACGCGATTTCTATGGAGTAGTCAGCGTCGTAGAAAACCCCAACGAAGGAATCTTAGCGATGCTTCACGGCCAGATCCGACACGGCACTGAGCCTCTATCTGGCCCGCTACACCCCGACTCGACGACCTATTACAAAACCAATTCAGGGGTCGCACTCGCTTGGGGATGGTGCCATGATCACTTCGAAAACCCACTCAACGTCGGAATCGTCGGGTTGGGAACCGGCTCCCTCTCTCTCTACGCACATCAACCCGACGCGATCACTTACTACGAAGTCAGCCCCGCCGTCGTCGAACTTGCCCAAAGCCAATTTCGATACCTGAAATCGCACACAGGAAAAACCGAAATCAAACTCGGCGATGGTCGCTTCTTGCTTCAAAAAGAAGCCGCACTTACCAATACGGCAAAACTGCAACTGCTCGTGCTCGACGCATTTTCCAACGATGCACTTCCCACACACTTGCTGACCAAACAGGCCTTCGAGCTGTACCGACAGCGTTTGGCACCTGACGGACTTCTCGCCTTCAACATCACCAACCGCAACTTAAACCTCGCACCAACCCTTTTCGCAACTAGCAAAGAGCTCGGGCTCAAACCCCTGTTGGTGGAAAACGAGAACGTACGATGGCTGGTACTCTTTCCAGAATCCATCCCATTGCCGAACTGGCCCGGTGGCAGAGACCGACTTTCAGAGTCGCAAACCATCAGCTCCCAGCATGGATGGACCGACGATTTCGCGAGTCCCATCCAAGCCATGCGTTGGTGATCAAGCCTCGAATTAGCTCACCAATACAGGTTTACCCCGCTCGACCGTAAACTCCGCTCGCGTTTGCAGCGGAGCACCCGGACGATCCACATACTCCACCGTTCGATAGTAGGTCTTCCAAGTATCCGCAGTGAGGGTACACGAGACATAGCCTCGTTCTGCATTGTGGTACTTCACAAATGGATTCTCGCTATAGAGCTCAGCCTCTTTCTTGGCATGATCGTAGCCGTTCCCACCCGAAGAAATACTCGTTCCGACGAATTCTGTTGCCACCGGGGCTTCTTCAAGTCGATCAAAATTCACATGCAGCTCATTGGCCCAATTGCTGTGAATATCCCCCGTAAGAATCACGGTGTTGGCGACCGGTAAGCGTTTGATCTGCTCCAATAGGCGTTTGCGAGGCGCGTCGTATCCAGCCCATTGATCCATGCTGAAGATCTTTTCCTCTCCTGCGCCTCTTCCCACCCGCCCGACCATGATCTGCTGACCAAGCACGTTCCAGCGCGCCGTTGAATCCTCCAAGTGAGCATCGAGCCACGACTCCTGGGCTTGCCCCAACAACGTCGCCTTGGGATGAAATACGGCCCCTTCAAGCTTGTGAGCACGGTCTCCATTCGGTTGATCCGAACGATACTGCCGCGTATCGAGCATGGCAAAACTAGCTAGATTTCCGTAGGACACGTCCCGATAGAGTCGCATATCCGGACCATTGGGAATCGCGGAAGATCGCAATGGCTGATTTTCGTAATAAGCTTGATATGCATTCGCCCTCCGAATGGCGAACTCCCTTGGATCGACCCAAAGCTCCTCGGAGATCAGCCCAGCGCAATTATTATCGAACTCGTGGTCATCCCAAACAACCAACCAAGGGGCATAGGCATGCGCTGCCATCAAGTGAGAATCGGATTTGTATAACCCATAGCGATTGCGATAATCGTTCAGACTCACAATCTCCGAACTGTTGTGCTGACGCAACTTGTTCTTTCCAACAGGCCCTTCGTAGATGTAATCACCCAAATGAAGGATCAAATCCAACTCTTCGCCGATCATGTGTTCGTAAGCCGTGTACAGGCCCGATTCATAATGCTGACACGATGCAAAGGCAAAACGCATTTGATCGACAGACTGCTCAACAGTAGGTGTTGTGCGCGTACGCCCCACTGGACTCAGAGCCTCACCCGCATGGAATCGATACCAATACCACTGATTCGGACGCAAACCATGGACTTCTACGTGGACCGAATACCCCAGATGCGCCGTCGCTCTGGCTGTGCCACTCTTGAGAATCGTCTTCATCGACGGATCCTCAGAGATCTCCCACCCAACCTCAATGGTATCCCCTCCAAGATTCGCAAGCCCCGAGGTCGCTTCCGCATGCACCGGGTCTGGTGCAAGACGAGTCCAAAGGACAAATCCATCGGTGGAAGGATCTCCCGAAGCAACTCCCATCGCAAACGGATCAGCGTCCCACGCGATGTTTTTGCGAGTCAACCCAGGGGCGATCTGCGCTGCGAAGGGAAGGATCGCCAGAGAAGCCCCACCCATCAGAAATTCGCGGCGGTTGCGCACAAAGGATTCCGCGAGTCGCCATTGATCCCTCGATCCAGTAATGCGACTTTCACCTAATTTCCGGCTGCGACCAAAATTCCAACGTTGCATGATAGAATACGGAGGTTCGAGAACATCCAAACAAAACAACACGTTTGCCGCGTCGGTTATACATCAAAATCACACGGCTTTGGAGCGAGAAAGTATTAAGGCATGATAAAGGTTTCCTATAACGAATTGGCAAAAATGATCGATCATTCTCTCTTGGTGCCGACCATGAGTGTCGCGGACCTAGAACAAGGGATCGATCTAGCCCTGGCTTATGATGTCGCCAGCGTCTGCATTATGCCTTACTACTTGAAACGATGCTCAGAGCGACTC
Organism: uncultured Pirellula sp.; assembly: GCA_903820735.1. Taxonomy (GTDB): domain Bacteria; phylum Planctomycetota; class Planctomycetia; order Pirellulales; family Pirellulaceae; genus JBKCUI01. The sequence continues at coordinate 1,948 of CAIJIZ010000292.1, read as the reverse complement.
GCCGGTTCCAACGTGCGATCCTCGACAACCATCGGATTTCCTCACGGCGCGAACACGACGAAAATCAAAAAGGCCGAAGCTCTCGCAGCACTCGACGATGGCTGCGAAGAACTCGATGTTGTAATCAACATCAGCCAAGCCCTAAGCAACCGATGGGGGTACGTGCAAGACGAAATCGCAATCCTCACAGAACTGACCCACGCAGCAGGGCAGAAGATCAAAGTCATCTTCGAGAATTGCTACTTGCAAGACGCACACAAAATCGAATTGTGCAAAATCTGCAGCAACCTCAACGTCGATTGGGTAAAAACATCCACCGGCTACGGATCCTCAGGCGCGACCCTCGAGGACTTAAAACTTATGCGAGAACATGCCGCAAGCCACGTTCAAGTCAAGGCAGCAGGGGGAGTAAAGGACCTAGCAACATTGCTGGCGGTTCAAGAACTGGGTGTGAGCCGATGCGGTACGAGCCGCACCAAAGAACTGCTCTCAGCCGCCCGAACTCAACTCGGGCTCGCACCGATTCAACTCGACTCCACTCAAGTGAACTCGAACCAAAACCCGAACTACTAACCCAGGCGACCGCTCACGCATCCAAGGGCTCACGAATCCAAAGGGCCCACGCACTGATAGACCCGCGATCCAAAGAGCCCGCGATCCAAAGAACTGCGGTCCAAAGCCCTAAAAACGCAAGCAGTTCGTCTGTTGCGTTCTAGAACACGCGATCGGGGCGAAGGTTGTTCGCCCAATGCCCGGTCGCATCCGTTCCGCGAACTTGAACTCCCTTCTCATTCCAGTTCATCCCTGCACGCACACTCGCAGCGCAGTATCGCAACGTCAGACCGCAACGCCGACGGGACGAATCGTTTGCTTCCGAACCATGCAATAACAAGTCGCTATGGATGGAAACTTGACCGGCTCGCAGTTGATCGTAGACGACTTCGCCATACTGTTCCGCGTTGTCGATCGATTGATTGAGCACATTATGCTCCGCACTGTCGCTCTCCCGGTAAGTCATATGGCCGAAATGGTGCGATCCTGCGACGAACTTCATACAAGCGTTCTCGATATCCGCATCATCGATCGCCAACCATACGGTCGCGGCTTTCGAAGGGGATAAAGGCCAGTAACTGGCATCTTGGTGCCAAGCGACGGTCTTACCGTCATGAGGCATCTTGCAGAAGAAGTGTGATCCCCAAGCGATTACGTTCTCCCCGAAGAGATCGGAGATGTACTCCACAATTCGAGGATTGGTGAGAATGTCGTAGACCGGCCCGTACTTCAGGTGTGCAGAAGAAATTGAATAGCTGTTACCACCTTCGGCGACCACGCGCTCGAGGAGTTGGTCGAAGTATCCACGGATATCTGCGATTTCCGTGGGGGAGTAGACATCCAAAGGCGCGATGAATCCTCGGGTATTGTAATGCTCGATCTGGCTTGTCGACAAAGCTTGGGGAGACGAGTTCTCCACCGGGTAGAACTTCAAATCGCGCTGCATGCTTTGGAGTTCGTCTGCGGATGGAATAATGCTGTAGTTGCTCATCGGTTCGCTCTCGTCACCCTTCGGTTCGTGTTGAAATGAAAAAGACTCGCTCGAGCGACATTATATACAATCTGCTTCCATTGTATACAATCCTCGGTCGCTTCCTTGTATTGTCCTGCGTTATCCGAGATGCAATGGGGCATTTGGTAGACCGGTTGTTTGCGGTAGACCGGTTGCTATTTGCCGAGCGGCGAAGCACCCCGGTCCACTTTCTGTCGAGCTTCCTCCGGAAACTCGTAAACCCGCCGATCGAAAGGATCATCGCTGACTTGCAATAACCCACCAGCGGGCTTGCGTGTCATCCGTAAGACTTCTTCCCGATTCAATGGCCTTGCACCCACCCGCCCGAATACTGCTATCTGGTTTCCTGATTCATCTACCGCCCGGTCGCGATCCATCCCCCGC
>CAIJIZ010000291.1 GCA_903820735.1 uncultured Pirellula sp. | reverse complement strand
GGGCATGTTGTTAGTCACGTTTCTTTTTTCGCAGAAGGCGATCGCGTTCCTTCTGAAGTTTCTCACGTTCTTTCGGGGAGAGTCGTTTGCCGGTATTGCCTTTGACTTTCATTCCACCGAGAGGGTTGTGAGGATTGTTTGCCATCATGCCTTGCATTTGCTGCAGCATCTTCATTTTGTCGGCCATGGAGCCAGAAGTTGCGATCTGTAGCATGGGGCCGATCATTTCGAATTGCTTGATCAAGTCCGAGACTTGGTTCGGTGCTACACCGCATCCTTTAGCAATTCGACTTTTGCGAGAGCTGTCTATGACTTTCGGATTTCTGCGTTCTTCGGGGGTCATCGAATCGACGATCCCAGCGAGTCGGCTCATTTCTTTTTCATTGTCTACGCTGCCCATGACTTTCGAGAGCTCTCCCATGCCTGGCATGAGGGTAAGCATCTTGGTCATTAGTCCCGGCTTTCGCAGTTTTTGCATCATGTCGCGGAAATCACCCAGGGTGAAGATCCCTTTGGACATGCGTTCTTCAAGGCTCTTGCGTTCCTTTTCATCGATCATACGATGGGCTTCGCGAGCCACTTCGACGATGTCACCCATCGAAAGAATCCGGCTTGCCATCCCTTCGGGACGGAACGGTTCGAGTGCATCGAGGTGTTCCCCGGTCCCAATGAATTTAATGGGGACCGAAGTGATTGCTTTGACGCTCAGCAGAGCCCCGCCACGCGCATCACCATCGAGTTTGGTCATAATGACCCCGTCGAGGTTCAATGCGTCGTTAAAAGCTTTAGCGCTGTTGACCGCGTCTTGACCGGTCATCCCGTCGACGACGAGTAGTACTTGATTGGGCTCGATTTGTTTATCGATTTGTTTGAGCTGCTCCATCAGTTCCGCATCGATGGCCAATCGTCCGGCGGTGTCGAGAATCACGACATCGGCACCGGCGGCTCGTGCGGCGGCTTGTCCCTCGCGGCAAACTACAACCGGGTCGGCTTCCCCGGGCTTGCTGAACACGCCGACGTTAAGTTGTCGTCCGAGGACGTGCAATTGTTCGATAGCGGCGGGGCGTTGGAGGTCGGCGGCGACGAGGAACGGTTTGAGCTTCTGCTCCTTTATTAGCATTGCTAACTTACCGCAGGTGGTGGTTTTACCGGCACCTTGCAGACCGCACATCATGATGGTCGACACCTGGCCCCTCTTAAGAGGGAGGCTGTTGTCGACAGGGCCGAGGAGGTTAACGAGTTCCTCGAAGACGATTTTGATGAATTCTTCGTGAGGTCGGAGGCTTAGTAGAACGCGTCGGCCGTCGGCTGCGACTGCGACATCTTTAACGAATTTGCGGACGACATCTATGTTGACGTCGGCTTCGATGAGGGATCGCTCGACCATAGCTATCCCATCCCGCATATTCGCTTCCGTCAGCTTACCTTTACCCTGGAGAGACTTAAAGGCGGACAACAGGCCATCTTGTAGGGACTGGAACATCGAAATTCCGTACTTTAATGAAAGAAAAAGGATCGCTTTGACCGGGTAATCACCCGAATTAGGAATGATACGGAATCTAGCGTTAGGGCTTCCTATCGAGAAGTGATTTTCGCTAAATTCCGGGGGGGATTCACCCGCTGGGGGGTTCATGTGGAACTTTCGAAGCGGTTGAGTGCTCCAAAGGATCGCCTGCAATTGTAGCATCCGGTCTGGATTTGGCCTCCAAAAATCGAGTAAGTCCTACGACTGTATTGATTTAGGGGGTTAAGCCTTCGGATGGTTCCCACTGGGAATGATTGCAAAGCTAGGTCCCTGAATTAGACTCAGCATCGGTCCATTTTGCCGAATTTTTGTTTTTTCCTTAAGAATAGGCTCTGTAAGAGGTTTCTCGATGACCACCTTTGGTTTTGGGAGTGGGTCTTCCTCCAGCAACCGCAACCGATCTGACCGTAACATGCTTCGCAGGAAGCAAGTTTTGCGACGTTCGGTCTTGGAATCGCTCGAAACACGTCAGTTGATGACGACAGGGCCACATTTAATTGGAGTGCAACCGAACGAGGGGTCGCTCATTGCCCTCGGAGCGACTTCCACTCCAACGGTGCTTCAAACAAGCCCGCGTGAGTTGGTTCTTCGTTTCGACGATGGTGCGGAACTTGATCCGACAACTCTCAGCGGAATTCAGATCAAGCGAGCTGGTTCAGACGGCGTGTTAAGCTCCGCTTATCTAACGACTGACTTGGGGACCAATGGCCAAGCTGTCGTGGACTTCAGCGCATCGCTTCCTGGTCAGCAGGGGAACGGAACGGAGGTCTTCTTTACGAAGTCTTCTCGTACGGTGGGTCCTGCCGGCAAGCCGGCCAGCTATCCAATTTTGAGTGTGCAGGGACAGCGCATCAATATTGATGTGAACATTGCTCCTGGATTTAAGACCACTGCGAATGACTTGGTCAACGCGATGAATCAAGACCCAGCGGTCTCGTCGCTGATCGTTACAACGTTCTTGCGAGGTTTCGGGAACACCGTTATTGCGGATACGGTGGTAGCCAACCAAGCGTTCCCGTTGTTGGGTGCTGACTCAGCAAGGGCTTCGACGAATTTCAACTCGGGTTTGACAACTCTTCAAGCAGAATTTGTCTCGACGGGTTCCGCAGCGAGTGCAGCAGGAGTGCGGATCGAGTTCACTTCTCGTGAATTCGTATCTCCAGCGCCCCCGAACGTGATTGTAAGCGGCACGACGATCCGCATTGAGCTCAATAGCAATCCTCGAGCTCTGACGACTGTCGGAGAAGTGATCGATGCGGTTAACGCTTCGAAAGAAGCGCAAGCTTTGGTTGTGGCTCGATTGGTCAGCGGTGATCGCTTGACACGCATTGGCAGCAATCCGATCAACTACTCGCCGATGACTCTTGTCGGTGGTGATGATCAATTGATCACCCCGGCTTACATTGCGCTTGGAGAGTCGAAGCGTGAGGTGATTATTCGCTTCGCGGAGACACTTCCGGACGATTTGTATTTGATTGATATCTTTGGCACCGGTCCTTTTGCGCTTCGCAACATCGACGGCTTCGCATTCAACGGTGGCATTTCGCGCAGCGTTCGATTCGATTTGGATCTCGGGCCGACCGTTCAAGCGGTTGTACCGCAACCGATTGTCACCACGGGTTCGGCGCGTCAGCAATTGCGCAACGTGATCTACGTCTACTTCAATGGTGATAAGCTCAATTCGGCGGAAGCGATCAAGCCAATTTATTATCAATTGGTTTACACACGTAACACGCTCAATGGTGGCGATGATATCGCTTTGCTACCGATCGGGGTTAACTACGATGCGACGTTGAATCGAGCCGCATTGACCTTTGATCGCAATCTCGATGCGTTGGTCGATCCAGCAAATCCGAATGCGGGTCCGTTGCCTTTGGCCGCACTTCGCTTGCGCGTCGGTAACGACAATTCGGCAAGCAATACTAACGTAACGTCGATGACTCCATCCGCAGATCCAGGCAGCCAGTTCGGCCGCGCGATGGATCTTGGTGGTGGTTGGATGGCAGGTTCCGGGGCGAAAGCCGCGATTATCAGTTCTGAAATCAAGAACACGGTTGCTTATACGTTGGATTTCCCTGGTTCGAACGACGAGCAAGGCAATCGGGATAATCGATATCAGCATCACGTGACTCGATCGGATTCCGATGGAATCGAAGTCATCTACTACAACTTCGCATCGCAACTCGGTACTGAGAATTCGAGCGTTCAGCTCAATGTGATCACCGAAATTCAGAAGACGATGGCTCGCCAAGTCGTCACCCTTTACGAGAAGTATCTCGGGGTACGGTTTGTCGAAAGCGATAACCAAGGCTTTACCATTGCCGTCGGTGACATGCAGGTAATTAATCCTGCAACGGCACTGACTCCGGTGGCTTCGAACCGACCTGGCGATAACATCACTTATGCGGCTGGTCCGTTGTTGTCGAACGGTAGTCAGTCTGCTGTGGTGATCGACAGTCAAGAGTTCAATACGGCCGACGATAACATTTTTGGTTCGGAGTTGTTCCGATCCTTTATGCGCGGCATCGGTGTGCTGATCGGTCTAGGCAACGCGGATGAGTTGCCACAATCGACCGTTCAAAACAACACCCCGATCACCGATCCAAACGTCGAAAACGTCTTCCCTGGCGAAGCGGACATTATCCACGGCCAATATATTTTCCGTCCTGAAGGCAAGGATATCGATCTTTATAAGTTCGTGGTTCCTGCAAGTGGCGGATCGCTTTCGCTTCAAGTCATGGCGGAACGACAAAACAATTCGAGCTTGCTCGATGCGAGCTTGAAGCTGTACCGCAACGAAGGTAGCTCGTCGGAGCCTGTTTGGGTTCAAATTGCTGCCAACGAAGATTACTTCAGCGATGATCCACGCATTAGCTTGGACTTTGTTAAACCAGGCGAGTACGTCGTCGGGGTCAGCGCCAAGGGGAACACGAACTACGATCCAACCATCGATGATTCGGGTCTGGGTGGACGTTCGGAAGGCAAGTACGACTTGCGTCTTGATTTCGCCCCTCCTGCGGCATCGACATTGACGGATGCTGATGGTAGCCCAACTCCACTCGATGGGGATGGGGATGGAGTACCAGGCGGTGTGTTCAATTATTGGTTTGTACCGACTCGACCAGATCGAACGTCGACGGCTTCGAGCGACAGTAGTGCTTACACGATTTGGGTTGATAAGACGGCTGTTGCGAACGGCAATGGTACGTTGGCTCTTCCATACAACACGATTTCCCGAGCGATCACCGAAGCGACCTCGGTAGCTGCGGCCGATCCGACCGGGCAACGCGCTGTGACGATCCGTATTTTGGGTAATAGCCAAAGCCGAGCTTACGAAATCGGTTTCAACCGGCTTGGCCAAGCGCTTGCCGATGGTACTTCCTTTGACGTACCTCGCAACGTGAACGTCATGATCGACGCGGGTGCAATTATCAAGATGGGCCGATCGCGCGTTAGCGTTGGTTCATCGACCGTTTCGGTGAATCGAAGCGGAGGAACGTTGCAGTTGCTCGGAACTCCGGATAATAGAGTGATTGTGACCTCGATTCACGATACGACCGGTATCGGTGTGAATCCTGATCGAACTCCGCCTGCTGCGGCGGCTGGGGATTGGGGTGGAATCGATTTCCGCAATCGCATCGACGGTTCCGATGAGACGCGAACGGACAAGGAGCGGGCAGGTCTGTTCCTCAACGCTCTGTACCATGCAGACGTTCGATTCGGTGGTGGTCAAGTCATCGTTGATGGTGTGTCGCAAGTGATTACGCCGATCAATATCATCGATTCGCGACCAACGATCGCAAACAGTTTGGTCACTCGAAGCGCCGATGCGGCGATGAGCGCGACACCTAATAGTTTCCGCGAAGATGATTTCCGGGACCCCAAGAGTCAGGCGGCGGGATTGTTTATCCCGGACTATGACCGCGTTGGTCCAAACATCTATGGCAATCGAGTTGTTAACAACACCGTCAACGGTTTGTTTGTCAAAACTCGAACCGGTGCTGCTCAGACTTTAGAGACGGTTACGACTTCGGCACGCTTTGATGATATCGATATCCCTTACGTTCTCGGCGAAAACTTGATCGTCAGTGGAACCGCGGGTGGTGGTATCCTCGATGTGGCTTCTCCTCCGACTACCGTTGTTACGGTTCGTAGCGGAACTAGTGGGTCGCTTACGGCCGGTACTTATAATTACCGATTGGTTTATGTCGATTCAGCTGGCAACGAAAGCTTGGCATCGATCCCGACTTCGTCGGCGACGGTATCGAACGGCGGTTCGGTCAGCCTTGGCAACTTGCCCCCAATCAACAGCACCTTACCGTACGTTGGTCGTCGGATTTACCGAAGCGATGCAAACGGTGGCGGAACGTACCGTTTTGTAGCTCAGATCAACGCAATCGCTACGAGCTTTGTCGATAACGGCACAGTGAGTGGCAACGCATTGGTGGAGTTGTCTGCCAAGATTCGGCCTCGGCTCGATGGTAGCTTGGTCGTCGATCCAGGTGCGATTATCAAGAATCGTGGATCTCGCATCGAAGTCAAAGACAGTGCAAACATGATTGCCGAAGGTACCGTAGGATTGCCTGTCATCATGACGAGCATCAACGATACTCGTTACGGCTTCGGCGGCACGTTCGATACGGCGGGCAACAAGGGTGCCACTGCAGCGGCCCCTGGTGACTGGGGTGGTATATTTATTGGGCACAGTTCTGAAGCATCTTTGGATTTCAATCGTATCTCCTACGCTGGTGGTACGACACGTATCGAAGGTGGTTTCGCTTCGTTCAATGCGATCGAAGTCCATCAAGCGGATTTCCGATTGGCAAACTCGCTATTGGAACTCAACGAATCGGGAACCGAATCGAACAGTGCGGACCCAGACCGTTTGGGTCGCGGTTCGAATGACGCTTCGGCGTTGTTTGTTCGCGGTTCTCAGCCAGTGATCGTCAACAACAGAATCGTCGATACCAATGGTGCGGCGATCAGCATCGATGTCAATTCGCTCAATGTGAACAAGCTCGATGATTACGGACGTCAGACGGGTGAACTTGCGACGTCTGGTGAGTATCTTGCGAATCAGGGTGCGTTGGTTCGGGGCAACCGCCTCTCACGCAATGCGATCAACGGCATGTTGGTGCGTGGCCAGGAGCTTACGACCCAGAGCGTATTCGATGACACGGACATCGTTCACGTCGTTCAAAACACAATCACTTCCGATAACTTCCACACGTACGGAGGATTGCAACTCAAGAGCGATCCAAACCAAAGCTTGGTTGTGAAGTTCGGTGGTGGAACGAGCATCGCTGGATTGAATGCGACAGGAACTCCATTGGATCATTCCAACCGAGTTGGCGGCAGCATTCAGATTCTTGGTCAACCTGGATTCCCTGTTATTTTGACCGCTATCGGAGATGATACTGTCGGTGCAGGGTTTGGGGTTGATGGTCGACCGAATTTCGACACCGATAACAACGGTGCAAACACGACTAGTGGCGAAATCATTCTACCTACGGGACCAGAAGTCGATCGCGGACTATTGATCGACAATGATGTGGATATCAACCGCCCTGGCTTCTTCTCGTTCGAGCCGAACGCAGGTGGAGAAGGTGATTTCTTCAACCAAGGAGGCATCACTGCTCAAGGTTCCACCCAGTTGTTCGTCAACGAGAACGTTATCTTCGCTTTCAACAATTACATCGATGTCGGTGGCGATGGTGGTGCGATTCAGTTGAGCGCTACGACGATCACGCAACCACCAACCCTTGTTGCTCCTGACGTTGTCGTCAGTCGAGGAAGTTTCACCGGCAACAACAGCGCTGAAGTACGTTGGACGGTTGAAACGAGGTTCAAGAACGGTGTGGCGAAGTTGTTCAACACCCTGACCCTCGAGAGTGATTCTCCTTTGGGGAATATTCAGTTCATCAACTACCTTGATGAAGACATTCAAGCTCCGAGCGATGACTTCTTGTATTTGACTGGTACTCCTGGCAATCCGGATTTCCGAGCGTACACGATCGATAATCGCGAGCGAATTGGATTCTCCCACGGTGGCTTCTACAACCCTGGAGTTGACTTGGTCAACGCAACCTATCTCGGGTTCGCTGCGGACGAATATTCAGACCTGCAATTGGCTATCGAAGGTCCAGGTACAACTTACAACATCGCTGGTAACATCAATCAAGCGAACTTGCCACCGATCAACGACGCTGTGTTAGGTTTGGTTTACGGGCTTGCGGACGTCACCACGGCGTTGGCATGGCAAACCAGTGCTACGGCCAACACCGCTCGCATGACTAGTTTCTTGGAGTTGGTTCCGACGTCGATTCAAGTTGCAGCTTCGCCCGGATCGTGGGCGGGCGTGTCGTTGCAAACCTATTCCAACGATCGCAACGTAGGGGCTTCGCCCGAACGTGAATCGTCGTTGGCAAGTGCTCCAGGAGCAAATGACATTGCGAGCAAGGCGCAGTATCTTGGACAACTTGCGGGATCTTTTAACAGCGGCGATGAAAACACGCGGCTTGGTTTTGAAATCCAAGGTGTGATCAATAAGCCATCGGACGTTGATGTTTACAGTTTCACCGCTTTTGGTGGCACAGAAGTTTGGTTGGACATCGACCGCACAGACATGTCGCTTGACACGGTGGTGGAATTGATTTCCGCCGACGGAGAGATTCTAGCCTTGTCGGACGATTCCTATTTGGAAGAAGTCGACAGTGCGAACAATCCGTTGTATTCGACGCTCAGTGGGAACAGTGTTCATGGGTTGCGCAAGAGCTCACCGAACAGTTATCCGCAATCTTCGCGAGGAGAGCCACGCGACGATTACAGCACGAATCCAAAGGATGCAGGGATGCGCGTTGTTTTGCCTGGCCAAGCCGGACAAGCATCGCTATACCACGTGCGTGTGCGCAGCAGCAATCAAGTTTCGCAGCAGACTGCGACAACGCCTGCGTTGACCGATCCTGCATCGGTCGGCCAAGGCCTCTCGCGTGGATCGTATCAACTGCAAGTTCGATTGAGCGAAGACCAAGAGTTTCCTGGTACAAGCGTTAACTTTGCCGACATTCGTTTCGCTTCGACCGGTTTAGATTTGCGCGGGGTGCCTCGTCATTCTCCACTTGTCGGTGAGACTGCCGAGATCAACAGTGGGAATAACGACACGTTCCTGACGGCGCAAGAGTTGGGTAACATTCTGACGACAGATCGTCGAACGATTTCCATCGCAGGTAATATTGCTTCTGCGACTGACGTCGATTGGTTTACCTTCAGCATCGATTACACGCAGTTGATAACGCCGCTTGCGGAATACTTGTCGACCATCTTCGACCTTGATTATGCCGACGGCATTGGTCGAGGCGATTTGTCGATGTACTTGTTTGCACCGACCGCCGATGGTTCGAGTGCATCGTTGGTACGAGTGGGGCAGAACAGCAACATTCTCGATGATCGGCATGCAGCGGTTTCCCAAGCGACCAACGCGGATTTGAGCCGTGGGTCGACTGGTACATTGGATCCGTACATCGGACCAGTGGAGCTTCCTGCAGGACGTTACTTCTTGGCAGTTACAAACCGAACCCAAGTTCCAACGGTTCTGGCTAATAGGCTCAACAACGCCATCGGTGCTTCGAATTTGCGCATCGGTCCTGTTTCGAGTGGTCGGTTCATCGTGGAAGATCGCGTAGGAGACCCACTTGTTTCGACGGTTCCGCCTATCACGACTACTTTCCTCGATGTGCAGTCGCGAATTGAGTATACCCTTGGCGATGTTCCGTTCTACATGAGTCGGTCATCTGCGGCAGGGACTCAGTTCTATATTGCGAACCCGTTCACGGGTGAGGTTCCAAACGATGTAGGAATCCTTGGTCGAATCACTGGCGATTCGTTCATTCGGCCGAACGGGGATTTACGCGCGTTTGAAACCCCTAGCAATGATCGGTTCAATTACCTCTTGGTAAATCCAGGGACAGCCGCTGCTTCCGTTCAAGGTGCTTTTGACTTCACAGTACGCGGATTAATCGCGGGAGAGTTGACAAGCACTGGAGCGATTCTAGATACCGATGCCTCGACAACGATGCCTTTGAATGGTTCCGAAGCCGGGTTTGTGGTGTTGAATCGCAGTTCGTCTTCGTTCTTCTCGGCTGACAACATCGGGGTTCGGTACTTCAACAACATCCTTTACCGCTTCGATCCGAATAGCGGGGCTGGTGTTAGCTTCCCTGCATCTGTGAACGAGTTCAATATCGCGGTTGCCAATGCACCTGACATTATCCTCGGTGCGGGAACTGATATTACGGAACGTGGATTTATTCAAACTGCTCCAACTGCAGGTGCTACTTCGACTTCATTTGCGGTAACCGAAGCGACGGAGAGTTTGTCCAATACCGTTAGCGCATTGGTTAACGATGGAGATACGGTGACTTTGCGGTTGCAAACGAATACCAATGTCACCATCGAGTTCAATTCGGGTCCTGAGTTGATTTTGAACCTTGATCCGGTGAACGCTCCGAACAGAGTGTTGCGTAATGGTGATCAGTTCGTGATCGACGGTCTGACTTATGAGATCACCACCGGCACGACGCCTGTGACGACTCCAGGTGCTCGTACGGTTTATTACCGAACGAACATGAGCAACGCTGAGTTCGCTCAAGCCTTGTCGGATGCGGTTCCGATTTCGATAGAAGTTGGATTCGAAGGCAATCGATTGAACTTCTCGGGTGCTTTAGTTGGTAATTTCACGACCCTGATCGCTCGGGGAGTTGCAACAGATACGCTTGCAACCGGCAATGTTGGCAGCGGTCGAGTAGGGGTCAATTTCTTGGCAAGCGACACCGCTGAAACGATTGCGGCTCGGGTCGTCCAAGCGATTAACGCTTCTGGGTTCCCAGGGCTCTCGGCAGTGGCGGGAGGCATCAACGGCAACGAAGTCAATATCATTGGTGGAACGGTCCAAGCGACGACGGGCAGTTCCCGTCGCATCGGTATTGCACCAGGTGGATTTGTTCAAGGTATCGCAGGTATCGGTAACGCGCTTTACGCGGTAACCGAGACCGGTGGTTTGTACCGAGTTTCTTCGTCGGAACTGGAGAATAATCGCCCAGGTGCTATCGGTTCGTACGTAGCATCTTCCTACGAGTTGACTGGAATCAATTTCACGGGATTGACTGCTGCTCCTAAGAACCTCGATAACGGGCGCTACGCGGACTTGCTCTTCGGTTCGACATCGAGCGGCCGAATCTATGCGTTCGATACCAATGGTGTACTGCAACCTGTGTTTGCCAACGGTGCATCCTTTATCGATACGGGAGTCGGTGGGCTTAACGGCGTATCCTTCTCCAACCTTGATTTCAACCTCTGGCATACTTCATCTCGTCGAGGTTCGAACATCGGTCATGGAATCGGTGCAGACATCGAAGGAAACACAGCAACCCAAGGTGGAACTAGCTGGTACTTCGGCTACGAAAATCTTGCGCACGACAACACGAACTTCACCAACGTGACTGATCCGTTGGCTGCACCGCGAGCAACGGGAACGGCTTTGGATAACACTTATAACTTCCCAGGGGGAGCCACCGGTGTATTGGAAAGCAAAGTGTTCTCGCTGGAGAACTTGAACGCTGCCGATTTGCCAACGTTGTACTTTAATTATTTCTTGGCGACCGAAGATGCAAACTCGGGCTTTATCAATAACGCATTCGATCCGATGCGAGACTCGTTCCGTGTATACGGTGCGGGCGATGATAACTCTTGGGTACAACTCGCCACAAACAATTCGGCTGAGACGTCGATCGAAGCGCTCGTCGACAACGTGCCAAGCCCAGTGGCTGGCAATTCTACCCCAGGCCAAGCGATTGCTCCTCCGGGAACTTCGTGGCGTCAAGCACGGGTGTCACTTGCACAGTTCGCGGGTAACAAAAACGTCCAATTGCGGTTTGAGTTCGCTACTGGTGGTGGTTTAGGTTTCAACAGTTTCGGAAGCCGTGGCGCGGAATTACGAACCATCGCAGGCAGCGAATTGCGGGATGGCCAGACCTTCACTGTCGGAGGTAAGACCTTTGAAATTGAGATGGGTCCGACGATGATTTTCCCGACCGGGATCGCTATCAAGAACGGCGAAACCATTTCGGTACGGGGTTCCTCGTTCGTGTTCTGGGATGGAACTGGAACAGCTCCAACCGGCAACGTGATCACGTATAGCACAGGTGATTCGCCATCGATGATCGCATCACGTGTACTCGCTGCCCTTGAAAGTGCGACTTACACACCAAAAGACGTGACGCCAGATCTTGCAGAGCCAAATACGCGAACGGAAGTGTTCCGAACCGCGATTCGTCCGCAAGTCCTACCTGGTGAATTGACACGGGTAAGTGGAGTTGGTGCGATTGGTGATATCGTCCTACAACCTGGCGAGGTTGCAGATGCAGTTCGAGCCGACGTAGATATGATTCAATTCCAGCTAGATGCGGGAACGCAATTCGATGCCGAAGTATCCGCAAGTGTTGTTGCTTCGGGATTAAACCCAAGGATTCGTTTGTTCGATTCGCTTGGGAATGAGTTGGCCCGTGCATCGACCGCTACTTTGCTTGATGTCAACCTTAGCTACACCATCAGCACTTCGGGAACCTACTATCTCGGTATTTCGAACTCGAGCATCAACGAGTACAACCCATTGATTGCTGCTGGACGTACGTCTTCAGGTACCACCGGCTTGTATCAGCTGACCGTTGATATCACTCCGCGGATGAACCTGAGCACGATTGGAAACCGCCTGCAACTCGATGGCGTTAGTGATGCATCGGTCGCGACAGGTTCGAATATTCGTGTAGATGGTGCTTACGGTTTGGGAAGTACCTCGAATGTGACAGTGAACGTCCTGCAGACGATGACGGCAACCGAAGTTGCAACGGAGATCTCGAGGGTCTTCGAAGCGAATCTTGCTGGTGGTTTTGATGCCTACAAGACTTTCCCAAGCAAGCTCGGGGCAGTCGATCTGACCGGTGTGACCGCAACAGATGAGGGGCCGTTTACCATTATTGGAGTTCGCCAGGGAGACAATTTCTCTGAGTTCAGCCAGCCCGGTTTCCATCCTGCATACCGTTCGCAGAACAATAACTTCGAAGGTTTGTACATCGATGATTTTGTGATTGGACTCGCTGAGCGTGGCGAAGCCGTCACCAATGCTCCTGCAGACACTTCGTTTACCACTGTAGCTGGTTCTGGAAGTTCGATTTTGATCGGACCTTACCAAGTCGAAATTCGCGGTGGTAGCGAGTATGGTCAACCGTTGAATGTTGGAACAGCTCCTCCAAGCAACGGCGGGATCAACAACGGCAACGTCAGCACCAATAGCGGCATTCTGCTCAACCAAGCCTTTGATCCAAACCAAGCCTTGAGTGATGCGGTTGAAGTTCGGTTCAATCCTGCAAATCAAATCGCAGATGGCGAAACGATTACCGTTGATGATGGTGTGAACTCGATCACTTTTGAATTCGATGATGTTTCCATCCCAGCCGGTCAGCCAGGCAGTGGAATCACGGCTGGTAATTACCCGATTCCATTTGATCCTGTTGCTGGT
>CAIJIZ010000290.1 GCA_903820735.1 uncultured Pirellula sp. | reverse complement strand
GTAATCGACGCGGTTGATTCGAACACGATTACGAGCAGGATCACGAGCACGAAAACCCCGGTCAATAATGCGAAACGGAACTGCAACGTGAGTTCCCGCTGCACGTGGTTTGCTCTTGGCTGGGCAACTCGCCTCGGATTGCCCAGCAGAGCTATCTGCTGGTTACCGAGGATGATTTTGCCAAGGCAGCCGGCGTGGCGAAGGTGATGGTGGAGGGGTGAGATGCTAGGTGGTGTGGGGAGGGGGCCCGGCGACGGGCAGACTTACCCGATTTCTAGGAGTGATGCTCTCCTTCCGTCTCAATGGCATTCGACGCTCGCCTGCTAATCGTTGAGCACTCATCATTGCAGAAGTTTGAGATAGTCATTGAGCGCAAAGCGCCTTTCGGATGATAGTCTATCCAAGAACGGAGACAGTAAAGCCGTACCGTCTCATTCTTGTCACTTGTCCCGAGTTCCATAAGCCGCTTCAACGCATGAAGCGGTCTTCCAGCGTCCCAAACGGCCCAACTTGTAGTTGCACGCAGAGTGTCATGATCGCTCTCTAGCCATTGGATTAGAGTTGCCTCATCAATCGAACCCGCCCAAATCTGTGATGCCAGATCCGCAGATGCCGAGGCAGCTCGCTTCGTGTTCGGGTTGGAAAGATCAACAATGAGCTTGGCGACATCCATCTTCATAGTAATTAAACACCTGGGTATGCGAGTTGTAAAACCATGACGGTCAATCCCACCAAGAGAGTAGTTCACCCGCAAGGACAACAACACCTCCGACAACGAAGACGCCGCCGGTAACTATAATCAACGGATCACCAGCAACTCCGATCACAGTCGCGTCATCGGCAACGAGGACAGCGGTTCCAGCACCACCGATCATCGAGCGAGTAAACTTACATCGTGGATACGATTTAATAGGAACCGTACAGGCGACACCGACAATCGCCATCAATGCTGCGGTCGCACATAAACTGAGTGGATTCAAAAGGTATCTCCGATTTCGGACAACGACAACGATCATGTAGTTGCTCAATCGGGAAATCGACCGTCCCAAGTTATTGCTCTGACGATTATGGAACTGATGAAAAACGCGATGAGCCCGCAAATTTGGGGGGTAACAGGGATGCGATTGAATTTTGGAACAATCAGGGAGGTGCCAATAACGATCCATGGCCATTGCAACAACACTCGAACGTTCCACGGATAGCTCGTCAGTGTGCTAATCGCATGAGCAGGGCACAGGTAAATCAAAAAGAACAAGACGCACGCAAGGCGATGACCTGCTAGAGATAGATGTTCCCAACGCAGGGTGGGACCGAGTTCGCGTTCCATTTGACAGCAACTTGATTTTTCGTCCACTTGCTAACCCTTCCTGACGCAATTTTGTCGGAGTGATCTACCGATGCAATTCGGTATACCACGGGGAATCGAGTACTTAAGTCATCTACGACGAGACTGACCTTATAGGCTTTTCTCCTGTTCTTTGCAATTTTTCAAAATGGTGAGGTGGATGCCCCCTCGTTTCACCTCACCAGCGTTCACACCGTGGCCCACTAGTTCGAATCCTAGCACCTGCGTGGCCGGTAACGGCCGCGACTGAAATCCCTGATTATCCAAGACACTTGGGGTTTGCGCGACGCGAAAAACCCTGGGGAAACCTTTGGTTTTGTAGCAAGGGCTTGCGAAAGCTAACAGAACAGGAACCGAACTTTTGGGTGTTTTGTTTTCCCAATGAGTTTGATGAGCTCGAAAGCAGTCATCGATTACACAAAACATAGCCAGTTTGTCCATTGGGAACATTCGCGTATACTGAACGGAGGCCAGAAAGGGAGGAGATCAGGGTGGAACAGTCTGAAATCGAACTTGAATACGAACGTCGCTGGAAAGCGATGTCCCCCGCAGAGAGGGTCGCTCGAAGCTCTGCGATGTTCGCTTGGACTCGCCAACAGATGGCCATAAGGATTCGAAACACTCAGCCTGGTCTTTCGGACGAAGAGGTGAGGTTGCACGTAGCTTTGCAGCTTTACGAGCGCGATCCCGAAGTGGTCAAACTGATCCAGGAACAGCTTAGCCATGTTTCCTGTTGAAGCATTCGAAAACACGATCGGCAAGTTTGTGGCAATCGCCGAGGCGATCGGTCTTCCTTTCCACATTACTGGCGGCTCAATCAGTTCAGCCTATGGCGAGCCTCGCTTGACGCAAGACATCGATATCGTTGTTTCTCCGGAAGTGGCAAGGATTCGCACTGAAGACCTGATTGACCAACTGGCCTGCTCCGACTTCCTATTCACTGAGCGGGTTCTACGGCAGGCGGTTCAGACCGGCAATCTGTTCCAGCTATTGGACAAGACGGAAAGTTTGAAACTAGACATCTACCCGAGGGAATTGATACCCGGTGAGTTGCAACGGTCTCAGATCATGGAATTGTTTCCTGGGGTTTTCCTGCCGGTCGTGTCGCGCACCGATGCAGCAATCTCGAAACTCATCTGGATCGATAAAGGAAGCCAACGTAGCCGCCGCGACTTTCGCAGCATCTTTCGGAGTGGCTCGGAAATCCAGCAAGCAGACATCCGAGCCCAAGCTGAGAAGATTCGGTTGAGTAAATTGCTCGACGAGGTACTGAGCGAATCCGACGAAATCCGTTGACTCGATACGCCAGTTTGTTCATCAACCCTGCAATTCCTTCAACGGATCTTTATGGCTGAATGACATCGATTGGGAAATGAATCGGATGAGCATCCCCGAGCCGAAGGTCGAGCTTCGAACGATCCTTGATGAAGCCTTCGAGATCTTCGGTGACAAGAGCGAGTATGTGATCAAGGCTC
Source organism: uncultured Pirellula sp. (assembly GCA_903820735.1). Taxonomy (GTDB): domain Bacteria; phylum Planctomycetota; class Planctomycetia; order Pirellulales; family Pirellulaceae; genus JBKCUI01. Next base: position 424 of record CAIJIZ010000290.1, on the reverse strand, counting down.
CACAATCTCGTGCGGCAGCTAACACGGCGATGGGTTGGAAGAACTCGAACCTACGCACCGAAATGACGCGACTGTTGCGCCGCGCCGGAGTTTCGGGTTGGCCACGATTGTTCCATTCGATGCGCGCAAGTCGGCAAACAGAACTGCAGCGAGAGTTCCCACTCCACGTGGTTTGCTCCTGGCTTGGCAACTCACCACGGATCGCGCAGCAGAGCTATCTGCTGGTTACCGAGGATGATTTCGCCAAAGCCGCTGGCGTGGCGTAGGTGATGGTGGAGGGGTTAGATTATTTGTGGTGTGGGGAGGTCGCTCGGCAACGGGCATTCGAACCCGATTTCGTCTATTCTTCGATGGGGGATAGGATCGAGAAGCTCTTCTATGGATTAGACGATGTAGTAGGCAACCACTTCTGCTTAAAGGGCTT
>CAIJIZ010000289.1 GCA_903820735.1 uncultured Pirellula sp. | reverse complement strand
ATTCGTAAATATAACCGATTTTTGGCATTTCACACCGAAACCAAACAGCATTTTGGCAGACGTCGGGTGTGGTGAAGCGGTTATACGTTTATCTTTTCGCTGCATCCAATTCATAAGACCGCATCCTTACTATCGCACAGCCCAAACGACCGACCGAGAAACCCACCATAGCGCATTCGACAACGTTCACGCAAATGGTCCCCTCCCGTTCCAGGTGTCGTTCCGCGGTCCGTTGTTTGAATCGCAGGAATTGAATCAATGCCACTTAATTGATCGTATGTGGCACAGGATGTTCGAGAGGTAGACCGCTGCACGAACCCTACGTCACAACACCCACCTCATCAAGCATAAAAATTGTCACGAGTTGTGGTTTGGAAATGGGTGCAAAGAAATAAAGCGTGTGCTTTAAATCACCGGGCGGCTTGCGCCGCTCCGCTTTTATTGAACTACACGCTGCCGCTCCCTCCGTGCCGATTGCCTACCTAAACCGCTGGGCCTCCGGCCCTAACGTCCCCGCTCCGCGGCTGGAGAGGTTCCTTACGAACTCAAGACAAGCCGAAAGCCGAGGTAGCTGCTCCGGAGCGACGGGCCGGCCCAGCCGCGGAAGGCAGACCGGCAGCGCGCCGCCTCGTCGTACCAGCTGCCGCCGCGGCTGACGCGGCTAGAGCCGCTACGAGCACCCGTCGGATCCGTCACCGAACCGCTCGGGTAATCGCCATACCAGTCACTGCACCACTCCCACACGTTTCCATGCATGTCGTACAATCCCCACCCATTCGGTCGCTTCTCGCCTACTGGGTGCGTCTTTCGGTCGTTTATCGCGCCGAGCCAAGTACGCCTACCGCTTTTAGCGTAGTACCATGCGTACTCACCAAGGCGTGTTTCGTCGTCCCCAAAACAATACGCCGTGCTGCTACCAGCACGGCAGGCATACTCCCACTCCGCCTCCGTAGGTAATCGATACGACCGGCCTGCCGATCGCTCCTCAGGAAGCGCAGTGAGCTTCTTGATAAACTCAATCGCATCCTCCCAACTCACCGTCTCCACTGGGTATCGATCCCCCTTGAATTCGCTCGGGTTCCTACCCATGATCCGCTCGTACTCGGACTGTATAACCGGGTATATACACATGTAAAAGGATTTCGTCAGCGTCACACGGTGTTGTTGCACGTCAATACTTCGACCACGTTCACTCGCGGGCGAACCCATCATGAACGTTCCAGGCTCAATCAACCGAAACTCCATGCCTAGGCTGTTGGTAAATTCAGTTGGTAATACCAATGTACTCGGTGATAATGGTGTTGCCGATTTCGCCTCGGGCTTCACCGCCGCAGTTACCACAGGCTCCCGGGCTACGGGCTTGGTCGGAATTGGTATTTGAATCGGTATCGGCTCCGGGGCTTGAGCTTTCTTCTTCCCTACGCCTCGCATCAAGGCAATCAACTCCCCACAACTCTTAGGACGCGAGCTAGGTTCCGGATGCAAACTCATCTCCAAACCCTTAGCAATCCCATCAGGTAACCGTAACCTCGATACATCAGGACATCCCTTGTCCTTCTGCAAAATCAATTTCCTCAGCGATGTCGCATCGAACGGATGATTACCTGCCAGAGCATAGTAAATTGTCGCTCCCAATCCATACACATCCATCGATCCGCTCGCTTCTTCGTCGTCGAATTGTTCGGGGGACATGTACTCCCAAGTCCCTGGACCCATGCGACGCGTGGTCGTATGTTCGCTTTCCTGATGACGCGCGATCCCAAAATCCAACAAATAAACCGTCCCGTTGGAACCAAGCATAATATTCGATGGCTTCAAATCACGATGGATCACTCCCTTGCCATGCGCATAATCCAATGCTTGAGCCAAAGGCCCAAACACGTTTAATGCGTCGGACGCTGAAAAAACACCTCGCTTGGCCACACGCTCTTGCAACGTGACTCCTTCGATGTACTCCATCAAGAAATAATAGTAACCACGATAAAGTCGAAAGTCGCGAAGCTGGACAATATGGTCGTGTCGCAGTCGAAGCAGCGTCGCGACTTCTCGCTTGAATCGCTCGATGGCTCCTTCATTGCCCATTTGCTCGGGGAGAATCGTCTTGAGTGCCAATTGCTCACGATTAAATCCGCTGTCGCGTTCGACCAGATAGACTTCCCCCATCCCGCCTCGACCAAGTCGCCGTACGAGGGTGAACTCCTCTGGTAGACGAAACTCCGAGCTCCGTTCGGCGGCTTCGGGACCTTTGGTCTCCTTTTCCGATTGGGCGTTCTCTGGCAGGATTGTCTCCCCGGAACCGCTGACGAATCGTTTGTAAGTAGGCTCTGAAGCGTCGCTAGGGTTCTTCTTGTCAGAATTCGACATCGTCTCGGTCGCTTTAGATCGTGGGCTAAGGAGATCATTCTT
>CAIJIZ010000288.1 GCA_903820735.1 uncultured Pirellula sp. | reverse complement strand
TAGCAAAGCTGCAGTCGATGGTGGTTCGTGGATTGGTGCGATCGGAAGCTATTCCAGCGGTTATTCCAGCGGTTATTGACGAGGATGAATTTGAACGTGCTGCGAGGACTTTGATTCGCAAGCGAATGTCGCAGACGCAGAGTTTATTGCCGCTGAGTAGTCGCGAGTTAGAAGGGAGTTTTCGTGTGTACTTCCAGCGATTTGCGCAAACGTATCACTTCAACGGTCGCCGCGCGATTGCTCTTGATGGATTGCATTTTTCGAGTTGGATGTTGAAGAGAACGCTTGGATTCAGGGCGTCGTGTATCGAAGCGTTACGGTGGGAGCATGAGTGGTGCCGGTTGTTCTCCAAGCGAGTTAGTTTGAGGTTTAGACGATATCACGGACATCATCCCGAGGTTCCCAAAGGGCTGTTCGTATTTCTACGTTTAGGGAGTCTCGTTCGGTGCTGGAAGATGTCTTCGTGAGTGCATGGGACACTTGGCTTATAGGTTCGAGGGGATGACAGGTAAAAGGATTTGGCTGGGCTTCGATGGTCCTTGGAAGAGCGTATGGGTTGCAGGTGTAAAATCTTCTTGTTGAGCTTGGAAGATATTCGGGACGTATTTCTGTGGGTTTCGATCGATGAATGGGAACCAGGAGCTTTGGACATGGATCATGATTTTGTGTCCACGGCCGAAGGTATGGCATAGGTCGTTGAGTTCGAATTGGATGCGGGTCGGTTCGTTGGGGTTCATTGCGATCGGTTCGGAGAATCCCTTGCGGAATCGGCCTCTGAGTACCCCTGCGCGGATCAGTTCGTGTCGGCCAGAGTTCGCACTTTCCTTCGGGTCGCTTCTACGACTTGTAGGGCCTTGGGTGCCCGGATGCACGTCGATGACTTTCACAATCCAGTCCGCATCGGATTGAGTGGTTGCTACCCAGAGATCGATAGGGATCGAGCCGGCGAGGCTGATCGGATCGGCGAGTACGTCGCTTTGGTAGACTAAAACGTCAGGTCTCCAGGAGGCGAATCGTTGGTCTTCGGTAACATAATCACGGGCCCAGTTATTGGTGATTTCCATGGTGTATGGAACAGGTTTGCGAGGGTCGCTTGGAAAGGAATCCGAGGATTCCGAGGTGGGGGGCGTGCGGGAGAGTTTGCCGTTTTGGTTTAGGAAGAATGGAGTGGCTTGTGAGTTTTTAGGGGGCCAGTGCTCGAAGGTCCTCCAGCGGTTTGCGCCTGTTTCGAACGCGGTCATTTCGTGGAAGTAGCCAGAGCCATTGCCGCGCAGGTGGTGTTCGAAGAATGGGAGCAAGACATGTTCTTGAAACCAAAGAGAAGTGGCAAAGCCGAAGTCGGCTTGACCAAGTTTCGCGCCATCATCGCCGGTCCATTGACCGTGGAACCACGGACCCATCACAAGACTGTTTTGGATATTCGGGTTTTGTTTTTCGATTGCGGCGTAGGTTGCAAGAGGGCCGTAGAGATCTTCCGTGTCATACCAACCGCCGACGGTAAGTACGGCAGCTTGGATATTCTTCAGGTGGGGAAGTAGATTTCGAGCTTGCCAGAACGCATCGTAGTTCGGGTGGTTCTCTAAATCGTTCCAGAAAGGGATTTCGTCTTTGAAGTAGAGTTTATCAACGTTCGATAGGGGGCCCAGATCGAG
>CAIJIZ010000287.1 GCA_903820735.1 uncultured Pirellula sp. | reverse complement strand
TCTTACCCGGCCAGGCTTCCCATGTGCTTCCGATCCTGTCCTCACTCCTCTCTCCCCCCAGACCCCCTCTCTCCTCCGGCCCTAATCCGCTCTCCAACCGTTTCCCGTGACCCGGCCAAAAAAGCAAATGCCTAGCAATAATCCCAAGGGCCGCCGCCACTCGCGCAGCGATGACTTCTTCATTAATACCGCTCATGTCCACCAGAACCACTTGCTCCCGAGGCACTTGGGAATTTCTTTTTGCCGAAAAGTAATTCAGCAACGTGGATTTCCCAATCCCCGATGGTCCCAGGATAATCCCTAGTTTTTTATGTTGATCTGCCAAAAAATCGAGTCGCGCTATCGCCTCCTCGATCGTTCCGCCAGTAAAGACTCCTCGTTGACTTCCAGAAAGGGAGAATGGCGAACGATTCAACTTCCAATGGCTTAGATAACTCATGATCCATCCCTCTTCGCGTGCTATCAACACAAATCCATCGTTGGTTCTCGGCTTTCGATTGCAATCGGGTCCATCAAATCCGAAACCGCCCGCCCACTTTTTCAAAAACATTTTCATTTTTTCTTAAGTGGCGCCATGCGAAGTATGCTGAAAACCAAACGAAACTCAGGTTCTTGCCTCTTGCGTGATAGTCACGACTTGGCTTTCGTATTAAACTCATAAGTATGATTGGACCTATATTTCAACGCGAAACGGCTACCTTGCCACGCCGAGGACGGCATTTTGTAAACCGAGTTGTGTTTGCAATGATGTTGTTTGCAATTCTGTGCACGACTTGGCTCCTGCTGGCGGGAATCCAACCGGTCCAAAACGCGGGTGATCTTGCTCGGTTCGGCGTGCTGATATTTCAGCTGATCGCGCCTTTTCAGTTGATCGTTTTGCTTTTCGCCGCTGCCCTAGCTGGTTCTACCGCGGTCAGTCACGAAAAGGACAAACAAACTTTACTGCTGTTGCTAATGACCTCGCTCAGCAACGCGGAAGTCGTGCTTGGTAAAATAGGTGCTGGGCTTTTGACAAGTGTCGATGCATTCTTGGCCTCGATCCCCATAATTTTTGCAATCACGTTACTTGGTGGTGTTTCCACGGAACAAGTCATCGCGTGCACTTGGATCACCGGCTGCACTCTGGTTGCCAGCGCATCTTTGGGCGCCACCATTTCCTTTTGGAGAGAGAAGACTTTTCAATCGATCGCAGTTACCATGTTGATTATCGCCTTGTGGCTGGTCTTCGGTGAATGGATTGCTTCGGGCAGTATTCGTTCCATCGAGCCTCAATGGGCCAACATTATTAGCCCTCTACGCGCCGTTTGGGATGTATCCCAGCCTATCGCATCCAAACAAATCCTGCCCCCAGACATACCGATCGGGAACCCTTTGTTGGCAGGTTCGTTCATCTTGACGATCGGCATATGTTTGATGGCGATTTCCATCGTAATGTTGCGCCAATGGAATCCTTCCAAAGAGCGCTGAACTGCCAACCCGGAAATGGAAGAGCCTTCGCGGGAAGCTTTGGAAACCCCATCGCCTGATTCCGCCGGCCGAGTAGTCAAGGCTTGGAAAAGCCGAGCTCCTAGACGAGTCTGGAACAACCCTGTCTTGTGGCGCGAAATTCGTACCTGGGCCTACGGTCGAAAAGTGCTGCTCATTCGAATGGCCTACCTGGGTATTTCTCTTTTGGTCGGGATGGGGTTGCTGCAAAGTATCGAAAGTGGCGTTGCTCTTCAATCAACTTCCTTCCAAGAGGAGCTGGTACCAACCGCCGTGTCAATCGTAGCTCCGTTCCTTGTCCTTTCACTAATTATTATTAATGCCCTTGCCGTGAATTCGATTACAAACGAACGCGACGCAGGCGCTTTGGACCTACTGCTCGTTACCGAAATATCGCCGCTGAACTTCCTTTTTGGAAAGCTAGCAGGGGTTCTTTACGTCACGAAGGAGATGGTGATCGCACCGATTATCATCTGTGGATTTATGTGGAGCCAATCGGCGATGACCACGGAGAATCTGATTTTTACGTGCATCGCTCTGCTGGTGATGGACCTGTTCGTATCCATGCTGGGCATTCACTGCGGAATGATCTATTCGCAGAGCCGTGTTGCCATCGGTACCAGCCTAGGAACGGTCTTTTTTCTCTTCTTAGGTGTCGCGACTTGCATGTTGATTATGTTGATGTTTCGAGGCTCTTTCGGGCGACAACTTGCCCCGTTCTTGTTCATTATCCTAGGTGGCGGAACAGGCCTCTATCTAGCCATTGGTAGCCGCAACCCCTCGCCGGCGATCACCATAAGTTCGTTCTTGCTTCCGTTCCTCACTTTTTTCGCAATCACCAGCTTCATTCTTCGGGATCAAGAACTCACTGTTTTCAGTGTTGTTTCATGCTCCTACGCCTTCGCCACCGCTGCGATGATGATTCCAGCATTAAGCGAGTTCGATTTCGCATTCGGAAGATCGCGAACCGTTGATGAAGACTGAACGACTTGTTTCGAGTCCTTATTGGAACAAACATCAACGTGAACGAAGTTAGTTGGATTGCCTGGTCGCTTTCTGGTGGCTCGCTGATCGTGATGCTTGGGCTGTCTGCTCTTTTCTCCGCAAGCGAAGCAGCTCTCTTTTCGCTTACCACCGCCCAAAGATCGCAACTGAATCTGAAAAGTCGAAGCGAAAATGCGATCGAGCAACTGCTGACCAATCCCTCGCAATTGCTTACCTCCATCCTTCTATGCAACCTTTTTATCAACATTACTTTTTTCGCAGTTGCGAACGTCGTCTCAACTTGGCTTACCAAGACAGAATTGTGGGCTGGCTGGTCGGTGGCATTTGGATTTGCCACCGTATCAGCAGTCATTTTGTTTGGTGAACTGCTGCCCAAAAGCCTTGGCGTTCTCGCTCCACTCAAAATAGGTCGCGTTGTTTCTGTTCCAATGTCTTTCATCATGAAAGTAGTGAAACCCATCGCTATTGCAATGCAATGGATCAACGATGTGTGCCGCCGTCACATTTGGCCGGGCCTGGTACCAGAATCCGTTCTTGAAACTGCTGACTTAGAACGTGCCATCGAACTTACCGAAACCGATTCGAAGATGATCGATTTGGAAAAAGGAATTTTACAAAACATTCTCCAACTTTCTAACATTCAGGCCCCCGACTGGATGCATCCGCGAAGCCAGTTCCATTGCATCACTCTACCTGCGAAACCTTCCGACATCACTGATTGGCTCGAATTGAATCGCGAAGAAACACAGGACGAACCCCACGATCTTGTCTTAGTGCTATCGGCCTCCGACGGGGAAATCGTCTCAACCACGACCTTGGAGTCCATTCATGATGCAGCCGCCAAAAACTCAACACCCCCTACCAGCCCCGCACTTTATGTTCCATGGTGCGCATGCTTAGCAAGCGTCCTTCAATTGCTTCAGAAACAAGGTCTTCAGGCAGCGATTGTTGTCAACGAACGCGGCGACACAATCGGCGTTCTCTTCTTAGACGACATCGTCGAAGCTATATTCGCAAGTTCTTCCAATGCAATTGACACCATGGGCCGACCCTCGTTTGCCAAAACGGGCGAGGCGAAATGGGAAGTCACCGGTGCAACACGAATCAAACAACTAGAACGATCGCTCGGTATCAAACTACCAGAATCTCGCGATGCAACCATCGCGGGTGTTCTTCAAAGCCAACTGCGACGCATCGCAGTGGCAGGGGACAAAGTAGATTGGGGACACTTCACGCTTTTGATAACCAATGCCCCCCGACGAGGCGAGATGCTCGTTCAAATCACAAGCACCGAATTCGATATCAGCTTGGATGAATCAGGAGGAATTGAATGATCCTACCCATTCTCCTCATTGTCGGTTCTTCCGTTTTGAGCGCTTTCTGCAGCGGCGTTGAAACTGGCCTCTACCGAGTCCCCCGAATGCGACTTGTATTGGACGCAGTGGATGGTTCTCGCGTAGCTCGCGGCCTACTTTGGTTGACAAACCACCCAGGACTTTTTGTGTCAACGCTACTCGTCGGAAACAACATTGCTAATTACGGCTTCCCCGTCGGGATAGCTTGGCTTTTCCTCGAACTGCTTGGCTACGACGACCCACGATTCAACGTCGCCGTCAGCGTCCTTAGCACCCCATTGCTTTTCATCTTCTGTGAACTCTTGCCCAAAAGCCTATTTCATCAAAAACCACATTACCTTCTACAACAAGCAGGCTGGCCCTTGTTCGCCCTAACAATCATTAGTCTTCCGCTTACATGGACACTCTATTTCATTAGCCGTTGGCTCCAACATCTTCTTGGAGAAGAACCACTTAAAGTTCGCCCCGCATTAGCCCGTCGAGAATTACGACAAGTATTGGAAGAAGGGGAACAAGCCGGACTGCTGGAACCCGCCCAACGCGACTTAGTACAAAACATGTTTGCGTACGGAAGTGAACCAATATCAAGATATTGCATGCCACTACGAGGTCTAAAGTCCGTTCCACTCGACTCGCCTGTCGAAGAGATACGTCAAATCGGCCTCAAATCAAAACAGACCCCCTCTCTCCTCCGGCCCTAATCCGCTCTCCAACCGTTTCCCGTGACCCGGCCAAAAAAGCAAATGCCTAGCAATAATTGCGGGGTCGCACGAAGCACGCGAACTGAATCTCCCGCTGGCTTTTACCATGTTTAGAAAACTGACCCCAATGGATCACCCGATCAAGGAGCGGGCGGGGATCACGCAGGCCTGCCGGACTTCGTTGCAGGTGAAGTC
>CAIJIZ010000286.1 GCA_903820735.1 uncultured Pirellula sp. | reverse complement strand
CCGCTTGGGCAGGAGCATTAACCCCAAACGCTTGGCCCCCCTTCTACCGCTTGGGCAAGAGTATCAACCTAAAACGCTTGGCTCCCCTTCTCCCGCGGGCGGGAGCAAGGGGCGGGGGGGATGAGGGTGGGAAGAGCACTGGCTGACGTTCGAAGTTGCCTGTGGTGATTTAATCATCACCAAGGCAATGGTGGACGTTTTCGTACTCGTACTCGTACTCAATGCAATGGTACTCGTACTCGAAAACCGCTACTCGAAAACCGCTGACTTCCATTAGCTACGATCTATCGGTCATCGTTGCGATGATGATTGCGGTGGGTTCGAGTACGAGTACTGCTTCGCGGAGTACGAGTACCGCTTTGCTGAGTACGACACGAACCGTAAGAACCTAGCCCATCGAGCGTCTTTCCTTGCACTCTATGCAGTTCGCAAAACGCAAACTGGGTGTGTTCCCCCACCTCATCCCCCGGTCGCATCTCCTCCCCTAGGAGGCGAAGGGGAGATACGAATAGTTGCGGTTACGCTCCAAGCATTACACAAACTGGTTCGCGATTTTCTTTGCGTCTTTGCATCTTTGCGTGAGCCATGTGCACAAGATACGACTTGCTTTCTCCGCTTGGCTCCCCTTCTCCCGCGGGCGGCAATACTGTTCGGCATAAGATTTGGGCGTAGTGGTATTCGTTAGGCAGAGACCAATTTGATAGGCACACGAGTGTGAATGCCAGGGTAGGTGTTCAGATGTGCTAAATTGAAGATTATTTCTGCGCATGCAGTCGCCCGAGCCGACATAAATTCATTATGCGCTTAGCAAGAGGGCTTAGTTTATTTTTTTCGACTCGGACAGTTCCTGCTTTGCCTTTTGCTTGGCGATATGCGTCTCAAGTTCGTCAAGACTCGCCCAGCCTGTTAGGTAGAACTGAAGCATCTCCCAGGTTCGTTTGTTGACCTTCATGTCGGTCCACAGCACGATTAGTAAACTGGCAATTAAGCCAACGTATAGTTGAAGCGTGATGCCTTTTTGCTTGGTCGAAATTAGATGCCGGGATCCTAGGATCTGCTTGAACCAACGGAAGAACAGTTCGATTGTCCAGCGATAGCGATAGCCCATCGCAATTTGCTCAGCAGTCAGATCCATGCGATCGGTTAACAGCCATAATTCGATGACTTTGCCTGCGTCGTCGGTAATGCGTACAACCACGATCCGTAGCGTTTGTTTTACTTCATCCTTATGATGTGCAGTTCCGATACGCGAGACCGTGAAATCTCGCACAACTCCGGCATCGAGATCAGCTTGGCTCAGCACGCGTTCTTCTTGAAGCGTGAATGCGATGTTTTCTTTGACGCGAGAGATGAACGACGATTTAGCGTCAATGATCGCTCGAAACAATCCATAATCTTGGTAGCCTCTGTCGGTAACATAAAGCCGTCCAGCTTCCAGCGAATTTCGTAAGACATCCGATTCGGAGCACTTGCCAGGCGTCACAATCGCTTGGCGGGGAACAGCCTCGAAAACTGAGAAATGCAAGTGCAGCTTGGCTGCTGGTTGTTCAGGAGACCACAATGCCCATGCAGTATGTGCTATAGAGTTGAAGTAGCTTCCATCGACAGCTGTAAGTCCTTTGAGCGCTTTGGCATCGGTATTGGTAACTAGTGGCATGGCTTTTAAAGCCAGTTCCCGCATGATTGCGCCTGCGATACTTGGATCGAACACCGAACCAGCCTCGCTAAAGGAGCCTAGGGAAACGCGTTTGACGCCAAGCAGTTTTTGGACTTTTTCCAGCTCGGAGGCTTGCTGAAGCGCTCGCATGCTAGTGACTACTGGGCTGAAGAAATAGAGCAGCAACAATGAAACATAGTCATCACAAAAGAGCTTACGCGAATTGGCTTTATCACGTGTGGTTCCAACCGCTTCAAGACGTTTTAGCAACTTGCTGAGCATCTTGAAGTACTTGAATCCTTGGAGGTCCGAGGCTTCAATCGGATCTTTCTTGTTGGCCATTACGCATCTCTGAACAAAACTGGCAGTATGTTAAAAACATATACCGAGAGCGCAAATATCGTGCCAAAGCAAGTGAAAATGCGCTGCCGCCGGAATCAAATTCCGTGCCGAACAGTATTGCCGCCCGCGGGAGAAGGGG
>CAIJIZ010000285.1 GCA_903820735.1 uncultured Pirellula sp. | reverse complement strand
GGGATGTCGAAGTGGTTGAGGGAATCATCGGCCGACCGCTTCACCACACCCTACTGATCGTTGAATCGCAACAAGCAGTTTCAAGCGTCGTCTAGTACCCTTCCCTCCTTCATCCCTCCCGCCTCCAGCCTCCAGCCTCCAGCCTCTAGCCTCTAGCCTCTAGCCTCTTGCCTCTTGCCTCTTGCCTCAACGCGGCTTACCTTGTTAGGGCCTCCAAGCGAAACGTATGGTTTGGAGAATAATCGCCAAATCGGATCCCTGACAACTACTCGAGGACCGCCGAATGTTTCGGTTTATTCACGCCGCCGACCTGCATCTCGACAGCCCTTTGTACGGTCTGAGGGCCTTCGAGGGCGCCCCTGTCGATCGCCTAAGGGCCGCACCACGACGAGCTTTGGAAAATCTTGTCGACTTTGCAATTGAGCAAAAGGTTTTATTCGTATTAATCGCTGGCGACGTCTTCGACGGCGACTGGAAAGACTACGGAACGGGCCAATTCTTCGTACGCCAAATGGCTCGCTTGCGGGAGTGCGATATCCCGGTCTACCTGATCTCGGGAAACCACGATGCACAAAACAAGATGACCCGCGCCTTGGCTTATCCTAGCAACGTACACGTTTTCCCCACCGATCGACCAGATACCGTTCGGATCGATGCTCTTGAAGTCGCGATTCATGGCCAAGGCTTTGCCAATCAATCGGTCACCGACGACCTTTCAACCAACTACCCCAATCGAATTACCGGCTGGATCAATATCGGACTCTTACACACAAGTTGCACCGGGCGTGAAGGACACGAAAACTACGCTCCTTGCACGATCGAAGGACTCAAGAGTCATGGTTATGATTACTGGGCTCTTGGGCATATCCATAAACGCGAGGAGCTACTCAATGATCCGTGGATCGTCTTCCCCGGCAACATTCAAGGCCGCCATGCCAAGGAGACCGGCCCTAAAGGTTGCTACCTACTGAGCGTTGATGAGCAGCGCCGAATCACCCCGCACTTCCAACCTCTCGATGATTTGCGGTGGGAGTCACTCCCGGTTGACCTTTCCGAAATCGAAACCATCGACGAAATCCAAGAACGCTTTGCGCGACAATTGGAAACGCTCCTTGAGAGTTGCAACGACAAGCTCCTCGCTGTCCGCGTAACTCTGTGCGGTTCGACTCGATTGCACAGAATTCTCAGACCCGAACGGGATCGAATCCTCCAAGAGTGCCAAGCGACCGCGACTGGAATCGCTCGCGATTGCGTCTGGATCGAAAAAGTAGAAATCCAAACCAATCTACCGAGCGATACGCCAACTCAAGCAGAAGAGGTCAGCGAAGAAGTCCTCGCCGCGATCCTCAACGTACTCGATCAAGCGAAACAAGATCCCAACATCCTAGATGGATTCTCCATGAGCGATGTGCGATCGAAACTGCCTCGTGCGGCCCGCAACGCTTCTACAGATGATTGGCTTGATCCAAGTCCAAATCTTCTAGAGCTCGCCAAAGAACGGTTGATCGAAGTCCTCTCCGGTGGGGAGCCAAAACAATGAAACTGCAACGCTTAGACTTGATCGCTTTCGGACACTTTACCAATCGTACGATTGATTTTTATGGTCCCGATGCCACCCCGTCGGAAGCTTCGCCCTATGGCGTTCATGTGATCTACGGGCCGAACGAAGCTGGAAAAAGCTCCTCGCTCCGCGCACTTACAGCTTGGCTCTTCGGTTTCCCTGCGCGCACCGACGACGATTTCCTGCACTCTTACCAGAACCTGCGTGTCGGAGGCTTGCTCGTTAATCGCGACGGGGAAACCCTCGCGTGTATCCGTCGCAAAGGAAACAACAACACCCTGCGCGACCACGAAGACTCGGCGGTACTCCCACCGGAATCCCTCGCCAAGTTCCTTCCTAAACTCGACGAAAAACAATTTCTTCGGATGTTTGGAATCGATCATGACACGCTGCGCGAAGGGGG
>CAIJIZ010000284.1 GCA_903820735.1 uncultured Pirellula sp. | reverse complement strand
TGCGTCGAGCGACCTCTCGTGAAACTCATCGAGGATCACCACTCCCACATCTAGTAACGTCGGATCACTCAGTAGTTTTCTGATAAGCACACCTTCGGTCGCTACAATCAATTCCGTCTGCTTGCTAACGCGATGATCAAACCGAACGGAATAACCGATTCTTTCCCCGACCTGCGTACCATCTTCACTCGCAATCCGCTCTGCCACAGCCCTCGCTGCTAACCTTCGTGGCTGCACCAAGTAAGTTTTCTTCCCTACTCCAAGCTTACCGCTCCCAAGCCTCTCTGAACTGTTCGTTCGCTCGCCGAGCTTCATCAATGCGGGAGCTACACGGGTCGTTTTACCCGTCCCTGGTGGAGCTTCGACTGCTACAATGCCATGCTTGGCAACCGAGTCCAAAATCTGATCGATATGCCCATCGACGGGTAAGGAGTCTCGAATCACGATGGACGCCGACGTGGATAATCACCATTCCCAGATGATTGATTCAAACTTGGTTTTGTAAAAATCAATCGATGGCTATCTAACCCGAGCAAATCGTCGAGTCGTTCCCGCAACTCCGGTTGGATAGTTACCCGATGCTTGCGCGATACGATCACCACGGTATCTCCACTCTCGACCTTCAAGTCGAAGTGAACGTCTCGATCACCGGGATAGCCTCTTAGAATTTCAGCAATACGTGGAATCAAATCCTCCGGATGCTTCCCTTCGTCGAACCGAATGCGAATACCGCTGGTGAACTTCGAATCCACCTCTGCCATCGGAAGAATTTCGTCGATGATGAAGTTAAACTCTTCTTCCCCCCGCTTATCGATCCGTCCCCTAGCTAACACAATCGCGTCGGGTTGAATTACATCGGCAAACTTCTCGTAGGTATTCGGCCAAGCGATAGAGCGGGCGATTCCTTCGAGATCCTCCAAATCGAAATTAGCATACTTCGACGGTGTATCCGGCTTGGGATTTCGGGTATGAGCAAGCTTGATCGAGGAGATCACCCCTCCCATCCACACTTCAGTCCGATGCTTGAGATTCTTGGCTGTCACCGCATTCGTAGTACAAAACGATCGCAGCGTCAATTCATACTCGGCCAGCGGGTGGGAAGAAAGGTAGTACCCAAGCACTTCCTTCTCCATGGACAATCGTTCCTTTTCAGGGAACTCAGGAATGTCGGGCAACGCAATCGTAGCCGGCATAGCTTCGTCTTCTAGATCTCCAAACAAACTTAACTGTCCGCTCTTCTTGTCTTTAAGCGCTTCGGCCCCACCTTGGATGGCTTTGTCTAAAACAGCCAAGTACTGTGCGCGTCGTCCCCCCAAGCAATCAAACGCACCTGCCCGAATCAACGCCTGCAATGAAGCGCGGTTGCAAGCGGAGATATCAACTCGATTACATAAATCGTATATGTCTTTGTACGGACCATTTCGATCTCGTTCATCCCCGATGGCATCTGCTGCCCCTCGGCTACAACCCTTGATTGCTGAGAGACCGAAATGAATCTTTCCGTCCGCAACACTAAATTCACCTCGAGATGAGTTAACACTCGGTTGCTCTACGACGATCCCCATCCGCTGGCAATCTTCCAAATGCTCCACAAGCGAATCCTTTCGTTTGAAGTTACGGTTCGGAATATCGCCGGTCAGCAAAGCTGCCATAAACTCCACTTTGTAGTGGGCTTTGAGGTATGCAGTCTGATAAGCGATCAGCGCATAGGCAGTCGAGTGACTCTTATTGAAGCCATACCCGGCGAACTTCAGAATCATATTCCAGAAGTCTTCTGCATCTTTTCTTGCCAAGCCGACTTCGACGGCACCGTTCAAAAACTTCTCGGCATTCGCCGCGATAATCGATTCCTTCTTCTTACTGATCGCTTTGATGCACGTATAAGCTTTGGCCAATTCGATCCCCCCCAAACCGTTGAGGATTCGCATCACCTGCTCTTGATAAACCATCACCCCGTGGGTCTCACCCAAGATATCTTTGAGAATTGGGTGCAAGTAGTTCGCGGGCTTTTTCTTTAGCTTCACCGCGATGTAATCGTCGACCATGCCGCCCTCGAGGGGACCGGGTCGATAGAGCGCATTGGTAGCGATAATATCTCGAAAGTGATCGGGTTTCATCCGCTGCAACAAATCGCGAATGCCTCCGCTTTCAAGCTGAAAGACCCCCTTGGTCTCACCGCGCCGCAATAGCTCGAACGTCTTCTCGTCATCCAAAGGGAACTTCAGCGGATCGACTCGTTCGCCACGAGTCTTCTCGATCATATCGACCGCTTTAGAAAGGATTGTCAAGTTCCTCAAACCGAGGAAATCCATCTTGAGCAACCCTGCGGCTTCGACGTCTCCCATGGACCATTGCGTGATAACGTCGTCTTTGCCAGAACCACGCATCAATGGCACATACTCGGTCAACGGTTTATCGGCGATCACAACCGCGGCAGCGTGCGTTCCGATACTGCGGGCCATCCCCTCGACACGTTGAGCGAGGCTGAAAAGCTCTTTGATTTCGGGAACTTCCGCCGCCTTGCGCAAATCCTCACTCTCGGCTAACGCATCCTTGATGGTGATCTTGGGATCATCGGGAACCATCTCACTGATTTCAGCCACACGGCTTAACGTGACATTGATCGTTCGACCAACATCCTTGATCGCCCCCCGCGCTTTGAGCGTCCCGAACGTACCAATCTGTGCAACGTTCTCTTCCCCATACTTCGCTTTAACGTACTTGATGATCTCGCTGCGGCGTTCTTGGCAAAAGTCGATGTCGATATCAGGAGCTTCGATCCGGCTCTCATCGAGAAATCGCTCGAATAGCAAATCGTATTTGATTGGGCATACGTGGGACAAATATGTCGCATAACAAACCAATGCCCCGACACCACTTCCCCGCGCAGTGGCAGGAACGTTGATCTCTCGAGCATACCGAACAAAGTCCCATACGATAAGAAAGTAATTCGAAAACCCAAGCTTCTTAATGACCCCTAGCTCTCGGTCTAATCGATCGATTACGACTTGGGAGAGCGAACCATTCGGGCACATCTCCTCGTTCCCCTCATAGCGTTCCATCAAACCCTTTAAGCACAGAGAGTGCAGGTAGTCATCCGAGGTCGGGTGCTCTTTAGGGATCTCGAAAGACGGAAAGTTACGGCTTCCGAGTTCAAGGTCGATATCTACCGAGTCTGCGATCGATTGCGATCTTGACACCGCATCTTCGAGCCCTTGGAAGTGATGGTACATCTCTTCTTGAGAGCGCAAGTAGAACTGATCGTTCTCCATCCGCATGCGGTTTCGATCGGTACGGAACTTCCCTGTCGCAATACACAGCAGAACGTCCTGGACCTCCGCATCTTCTTGGTCCACGTAGTGCGCATCGCTTGTAGCGACCAATGGCAATCCCATCCGCTTCGCGACATCAACCGCACCGAGCAATTGCTCGCGTTGAATTTGCAGACCATTGTTCATGATCTCGACAAAGAAGCGGTCTTTGAAGGTCTTCGAGAACCATCCCGCCACGCGTTCGGCGTCCTCGATCGCACCAGCAGTATCGCTACCTCGAAGTACCGCTCGCGAGAATTCACTCGATACGCATCCACTCAAGCAAATGATCCCTTCGTTGTACTCCTGCAACAATTCCTTGTCGATCCGGGGTTTGTAATAGAATCCTTCCAAACTCGCGCGCGATGCTAATCTGATAAGGTTTTTGAAGCCTGTGCGATTTTTGGCCAGAAGGGTCAAATGGAACGCCGCTTCCTTCGCAGATGCAGCATCGTGCTCGTATCGGCTCCCGGGTGCAACGTAAGCTTCGTAACCCAAAATTGGATTGATGCCTACTTCCTTGGCTTTTTTGTAGAACTCCAAAGCTCCGTGCAAATTGCCGTGGTCGGTCAAAGCCAAACCGGTCATTCCATGCGATTTGGCCCGACCAAGCAGCCGACCGATCGATCCGGCACCGTCGAGCAAACTGTAGTGACTGTGGCAGTGCAGATGCACAAATGGACGTGGTGTGTCCCCGGATGCTTGGTCCATTCTGGCGCTTTCCTTAGCAATGAAACTTGCTGTATAAAACAAACAAGCCGCTCACGGTAAACCACGGCGGCTTGAATTCAAATCTTCTAAAAGAAACTTTAGTTCGACGACTCTCCGGAAGACTCAGCAGGTGCCGAACCGCCTTGCGCGTCCGAACTTCCTTCCACTGCATTCCCGGCGGGGGCCTCGGAAGCTTCAAAGCCAACTCGGGAGATCGCTTTGAAAGTCGCATCCATGTCTAGATCACCTTTGTATTTTACGAACACAATCGGGTTGTCGATCGCGTCGGCTTCCTTCTGAGGTGCCAACTCAATTCCAACGACTCCCTTTTGCTTGGCAATCGCAGACTTCACAACGGGATAACACCCGGTCGGGCAAGTCATACCGTCAACCTTAAACGAAACAAGCTTCGTCTCTCCCATCTCCTCGGGGGCCGATTCCTTGGAAGCCACCTGTGAGCTGCTCGGTGCCGCTACTGCGGTCGGCATCGACTGGCTGCATGACGAACCACAGCCCGTGCAAGCTAGACCCACGAGACCACCTACACAACCGCAAAGGCAAGAGGTTTGGATCAACGACCAAAGAGTCCGACGCGGGGAATTCTTTGTGGACATTTGCATTACTCCTTCGAACAAAACTCGAACGATTCAGTGACGCTCAAAATTACAACTTTGCGCCTCTGTACTGTAGCGACTTGACCACAAAAAAGCCAGTTGGCCACTGAAAATAGATTGATCTCTAAACACCTTGATCTACCCTTTGCCCCTGCAAATTTCCCTTGTGGATCATTTGACAAATTGAGGCTGATTTCCGCTTTGACACACAGCAACCCGTTGACCTAGGGACTATGGTCATCGGATACGTTGAAAAAACCTTAGAATTCCCAGGTCTACGATGCGGCAACTCCCAAACGAGTAACTTCGAAGCCGAATCCGTAAGGAACCCTACGAATCAAGGTCCAATTGGGCTATAATCTCGGGACCCTCGGCGGGTATCCTGCCATGAGTACGAACGATCCCTACAAGCACAGGTAACTGCATTCATGCAACCAAAACTGACGAAAACAACCTTCCTTGCGACCCTCCTTTCAGTATGCAGCTTTGCCGGCGGGGTGGATGGACAAGACAAAAAGTACGACGCCACAGCGGTGGCTTCTCAAGGCGTCTCGAAGCTTAAGGTCGGTGCAAAAGATTGGCCCCAATGGGGTGGTACCCCAGAGCGGAACAACGTTCCGGACTCGGGACCTTTGCCTGGCGCCTTTGATGTAAAGACCGGAAAGAACGTTCGCTGGTCTGTCCCACTCGGGTCGGAAACCTACGGAAACCCAGTTGTTGCCAATGGAAAAGCCTATGTCGGAACGAACAACGGTTCGGGGTACATCAAGCGATATCCAGCCACAGTAGATCTCGGTGTTTTGCTTTGCTTCGATGACAACGACGGAAAACTGCTTTGGCAACACAGCAGTGAAAAATTGCCGACTGGGCGAGTCCACGATTGGCCCAACCAAGGCATTTGTTGTGCGCCGCTGATCGACGGAGATCGGCTGTGGTATGTCACAAGCCGTGGCGAAGTCGCTTGTTTGGATACCGATGGATTCCACGATGGCGAAAACGACGGGCCATTCAAAGATGAACCCAATGACAACAAAGACGAAGCCGATGTGATTTGGAAGCTCGACATGATGAGCAAGCTTGGGGTATCCCAGCACAACATGTGCAGCTGCTCGGTGACTTGCGTCGGGGACCTGCTTTTCGTCAACACTTCCAATGGCGTCGATGATGGTCACATCACCGTTCCTGAAGAAAAAGCACCAAGCTTTATTTGCATGAACCGTTTTACCGGCGAAGTTCTCTGGACCGATAATTCGCCTGGAGCAAACATCCTTCACGGACAATGGTCGTCCCCAGCATACGGAGTATTCGGTGACGTAGAACAAGTCGTCTTCGGCGGCGGCGACGGTTGGCTCTACAGCTTCGATGCTCGCGGTGAGAACGGCCAAGCGAAGCTTCTTTGGAAGTTCGACTGCAATCCGAAGGATTCCGTCTACAAGCTTACTGGTGCAACACGCAATCACATCATCGCAACCCCAGTGGTCTACGATGGAAACGTTTACGTCGCGGTTGGGGAAGACCCTGAGCACGGCGAAGGTGGCGGACACCTTTGGTGTATCGATCCAACCAAGCGAGGGGATGTCAGCCCAACGTTGGTTTACAACTCGAAAGATCCAACAGTGGTCGTCCCTCCCAAGCGTAAGCAAGCGATGGTAGCAGCCGAAGGAGATCTCGAACGAGACAACCCTAACTCCGCAGCAATCTGGCACTACGTCGGTGCGAATCCGAAAGATTTCGAAGAAACCATGCACCGAACTTGCGGAACAGTCGCAATCAAAGACGACCTGCTGTTCGTCGCTGACTTCTCCGGTGTCGTCCACTGCCTCGATTCGAAAACCGGAACCGCACATTGGACCCATGACATGCTTGCCGCCTCGTGGGCTTCTCCCCTCATCGCAGACGGAAAAGTCTATATCGGTGATGAAGATGGCGATATTTTGATCTTCGAACTCTCCCCAGAGAAGAAAGAAATCGCCGAAATCAACGTTGGCTCTGCCGTGTACACCACCCCAATTGCAGCCAACAGCCGACTTTACATCGCGAACAGAAATCGCCTGTTCTGCTTCGAAGAAGGGGCGCAGTCCGAAGGAGTGAAATAACCTTCAGGACTTCATTCCGGTAGGTTGCTTCCAATTGAAAACTCTGTTTGGCCAAGTCCCGCGACTTGGCCAAAATTTTTTGGGAACAGCCGTCTTCCCACGTCCATGATTCATTCGCACGTTTTGAATCACGCAAGCAAGGGCAAGAGGCGTAGAGGTTGAGCGCCACCAGCCTGGCAGCTGCCACCTGCCTTTCGCTGCAATGCGATAAACCCCGGGGGTTTGGGCGCAGAGCCAACAAGACGACCAATTTCTCACACCTTCACCATCCCCTTCGCGATGGCAGCGGCATTGGAAAAGTCATACTCAGTCACCAGCAAGTAACTCTGCTAGGCGATTCGAGGTGAGTTGCCAAGACAGATAGGAACAGACCGTGTGAATTGTGAATTAGAGTAAGATTTCGCTTCAGAACCACCAAGAACAAACTCGCTACCAGCGGTCTACGGCAACTCCGGTCGCCGCTCCGCGCTCCCTTCGTGCCTACGCCCACCAGCTCCGCTCGTGCTGAACCTGTCTAGGCTCCGCCTACTTGGGGATTCCGGATGAACTCAGGGCAAGACGGAAACCGACGCTGCGGTGGCGGAACGTCGGGGCGGAACTGATACGGTACGCCGACTGGCAATTCGCGGCATCGTTGCGCCAACTGCCGCCACGGTACACGCGGTAAGAGCCCTCTTTTGGGCCAGTCGAATCGCTAACTGCACCTTTGGGATAATCACCGTACCAGTCGCTGCACCATTCCCAAACATTACCATGCATGTCGTGTAGACCCCAGGCGTTTGGTTCTAATAATCCAACCGTATGGGTTCGTCGTGAACTATTGCGACTAAACCAACCATACTCGGGCAACAAGCCCTCCTCGTCGTCAAACGAAGATGCCGTCTTGCTACCGGCGCGACACGCGTACTCCCACTCTGCTTCGGTTGGTAAGCGATACATGCGGCCTGCTTTCTTCTCCTCAGGCAGGTCCGATAGCTTTTTGCAAAACTCGACCACATCGTCCCATGAAACATTATCTACAGGGAGATCTGCATTCTCGTTACCAACTATGGCCCCTTGAAAGAGACTCGGATTCTTACCCATCACCTTTTCGTACTGTGCCTGCGTTATTTCGTATACACCAAGGTAATAGTCCTTGCTGATCGTCACTTCGTGTTGGGTCTCGTCCACATTACGGCCTTGCTCGCTCTCGGGCGAGCCCATCATGAATGTCCCTTTGGGGATCAGCAGCAGTTTCATGCCGATGCTGTTAGTGATCTCTTTGGGAGGCTGGGCATGCAAGTGTTCCGCGAAGGATAGAAAGATAACTCCGGCAATAAGAAAAAAGATCGATAGCGGACGTTGCATCGTTTATCCCCCTGAGGGTTGTATATGGCACTCAAGTCGATTTACTTGGCCTTAGTATTATACAACAACGTGTTACTGGGATCGGCAAAGCCATGTATTGTCGCACGATTTATCAATTTCAAACCTTCGAACTGCATTCGTTAGGTCTACCAAGTTACCCGGCCGCCTCGGCAGACTCATCCTCTCCGAACAGCTAGTAACTCTGATGGGAGATGCGAGTCAAAAGCAATACGTTTCGAGTCGTCTTGAAACATCGAAACCTGCCGTATTGCATTTCGCGTCGCGCACCGAAAATCGAGTCGTTTTCCGCGTCGAGCGAGTCGTCGGAACACTGTGGTCTGCATCTCCCAGTTCTGCCAAAATTCGCATCCAAGGAGCCGATAGAATCCCAAAAAATCTTAGAATCTGCTTGATCGGAGATTAGCTTCGACCACCGCATCATGGAAAGACCCCTACGCGGCTTGAGTCTCGGGGCTTTGGAAAGTCTTCCACCGTAAGCTTCTTTTCCGGCAAGTAATTAAGCTGCATATCAAACCCCAAGACCACGGCTGCTCTGGGCTCGTTAGACTCTTTTGTGAGCGAGGAATTATAGAAACGGCCTTTGAGCCAAATGATGTCCTCTTGAACCGCCACTGCGTATAGAAGGCTTTTTGAGCCAAGATCCGTGCAAACCACTTTCTGACAATCGCTGTCGACCAGATAAAGACGATTCGACGAGTCGTAGGCATCTGAATGTGGGTGTTCAAAACACAGAGCCCCTCCTTGAGGTAGCGGGAAGATGTCGGTGAGCGTCCATATCTTTTTGAAGGGGATTGTATAACTAGCCAGTTGCTCTCCGGTATCGGGATTGCATTTGGCTATCGCTGTTGGGGAGACCGTCCACATCGCTTTGTCTGCCTCGGAGTAACTCATGTTGAAAACATCCGAAGGGAATCTCGATATGGCATCCAAATCGCTATCCAGGATCTGGATCTTCGATTCACCAAGATAATTTACAGATAATAGCCATAGATTGCCGTTGTCCTTATTGACGGCGATTCGCCAAAAGCGATCAACTAGATCACCTCTCCTCCCGAGTTCTTTCAGCAATTCCAATTCTCTTATCAATTCTCCCTTGATCGAATAAACGTAGAGAGTCTTAGGTTTGCCGTCCCTCCTTCCGATGAGGTAAACCTTGCTGTTTTTATCATCGATCGCACCTTGTGCCCCTTCCGATCCTCCCCCAAAGCCAATATCTTTTTCGATTGGAGCACCCACGATAATCTCTTTACCGCTCGCATCAAACAGTTGATGAAATCGACGATCGAATCCCTTTGTGCTAATTCGATCAATCGTTCGATCATAAACTGTATCTGATTGGTTCGGGGCATCAGCGTCGGGCAATTTGGTCTTGGTGGTCTTCAACGGAATCAAACCTAGATCAAGCACCTCATCATTCTCGTGCACATCGCAGTCAAAAAATAATTCTGCAGACCAATCAATTTCACGATCAGTCGTGACTGTTTTGCGTGCATTTAGTTTGTGTTTCCCATAAGGAACATTTTGAAATTCAAATGAGCCATCTGGTTGGAGCGGAATTATTTCAATATAGCGAATATCTTCGTATTGGATGTATGCAGTGGTCTTCGATAATTCATCCGAAGCCTCTTTTTTGGATTCGTCTTCGAGAACGAACCTTCCTCGAATCGCACGTACCTCCAAATCGACCGTTTTGTTTTCTCCCGGTCGAATTTTGAAATGCCTATAAATATCCCCTGTACGATTTTGGAGTAGCCACTCTCCCGGAAAGCACCTTGGGATTTCCGAGGTCTGATCATCAAGTAAAGTAACCCTGTAGTGTCCGGAAGATGCAACCATAGGACCGCGACTAATGAATAGATCCTTGGCCGGCTGGATCTTGGTGTCTCGCGCGGGGCGAATCTGGAGGCTTGCCCAAGGTTGCAATCGGATGGCCTCTAGCGTGCGAATTTGTGATAGAGGCAAGGACGCTACTCCTTGCTCATTCCATATCTCTACACAGTCGCAATTTTGCGGTAATGGCATCTGGATCTTGCCATTCTCAGATCGCACGATATTCAACGGTTTTCGATCATCATCAGTAATCTCGCCGTTGATAGGATAGTTCACTAGATCATCGAAATTGTAGGCTACATCTCTGTTTGCTGGTAGGTAATAAAACTCCTCGACAGGTTTCCCTTGGCTGTCGACCACGGGAATCTCTCTTGGCTTGTCGATGGTATCCAAGTCGATTTTCACCGGAGTGAAATCGTCGATGCTTTGTGCATAGACGCTTCGAGGCGAGGCAAATCCCCATGGCAATACAATCAGTCCTAAGGTTGCCATCGTTATCATGGTAGAAATAGCTCGCCGATACCGAGAACCGTACAAGTCGAATTTCAGGAATCGTATTCTCTCGGATAAAGTTCGAAAGCCTCCCGAGCGCGCCATCGATAGGGCAGGGGCGGGCATTGTGTGTCTTGCTCGATCTTCCAGTAGTCGTACCAAGAGTCCCGCGTAGGCGGTATGTTCCAATTTCGCTGCTCGGATCGCAAGTTCGTCGCAAGCAAGTTCCATGGCTAAATAGTAGCGACGGGCTGCAAGCCATGCAGGTGGCCAAAAGAACAGAACGATCGAGACGAACGTCGGAAACAGATTCCACCACAAATCGTTACGTTTGTAGTGTGCTAATTCATGGGCTATCCCCATGCGGCAACCTTCGACCCCAAAGCGAGATTCGAAGTCCGAGGGGAGTACCAACCGCATCGCTCCTGAATAAACAAGCATTGGTACAGAGGCTTCGCTCGACAATTGAATCTGAGGCATTTGCCGGATCCCTAGAGACTTTGCGATCTGTTCGCTAAGAGCCACCAAGTGCGATGGAGCACCGTGCGTCGAACGCCGCAGGGTACGGATCGTCTTCCAAGAGCGATATGTGGCAACCATTGCCATGCACGTAGCACCAAAAGACCATAGGACTATTGCATGCCAAGGTTGGATCGAGATAGATCGGATCGATGGCTTAACCGATACTTCTCTCGGAGATTCTAGTCCCGATGCAGAAGGCTTTTTGAAAGATGCGTCGGAGGGTGTTTCCTGGGTCTTCAAGGAAGCGTCAGTAGCTTGATCGCTGGCGATCTGAGTTGATTTGGAGACGGTGAAATCTTTCGAAACCTTTTCGTCTTTAGGTAATCCATTGGCCGAAGCAAACCAGTTTGAGGGCACCCATGCGGACGGGACGATTGGCACGCGTGGTATCCATAGTGTTTCCAATGAACCAATGAAGGACATTGGGAAGATCACCCAAAGAAGTGTTTTGATGTAAACAGCCCGCCACAACCAGGAACGGTGGTTAGCCGTCAGCCGCAATGGCATCTTTTCGATGATGAAAACAAGGAGCACCGAGATGGTAAATCCGAGGAGACCTTGCGCCAGAGCATTCCATACATCGTTGCTAATCATTTTGATTTACCTCGTTTACGGGCCTGGGCACTTGTGTCGGCTTCGAGCCGTTGGACGAGTTTCTTAAGTTGCTCGATTTCCTCGGCCTTCAGCGGTTGGCTTTGGGTCAAGTACGCCGCCAGGGGGACGACAGATCCACCGAGCACACCGTTGACAAAGTCACCCACAAGATTCTTTAGGACCTCTGAGAGCGGTTGTTTGGGGCTGTAGTGAAAAATGTTTTCGATCTTTTTGCGTGTCAAAAAGCCCTTTTTTGTCATCCGCTCCATCATGGTCAGAACAGTTGTGCGGGCTTGGCCCGTCTTTTCGTTCCAGTACTGAGCGACCTCGCGTACCGAAATCGGGTGATTCTGGTCGATGTATTGAAGCAGTTCCCATTCGACTCTTCCGAGCGACGCTGGCTTTTTGACCATCGCAAATCCTTTCATACAAACTAGAGTGACGACATCCGTAGACATGCTAGATCATACTACAAGCGTAGTCAATAATGCGTTCCGGTTTTTAATGCAATGTTGCGGAGAGATTCAACACTTATTTTTCGTGATTGCTGCAAGCCACTCAACCTAGGTGGCCCCATTCGGTCCTGGAATCCTCCGGTTTCCATACCCCCATTTCCATACTCCCACCCCATCTATCATTCACCCCTCCACCATCACCGTCGCCACCACTGCCGCCTTGGCGAAATCATCTTCGGTGACCAGCAGGTGGCGATAGCGGCATCGACGTGCCAGAAATGGGTCACGCTTACGATCGAGGACACCGGGCAAACAGTACGGCATCAATTTGCTCAAAGACATCCAGCGGATGAAAGCACCGAGCCCACCACCGGTGATCATGATGACCGCCCATTTAGCCGACGGCTTCAATCTCTCGAGCGAGTTGCAACGGAACGGAGTTCGAGAATGCATTGCCAAGCCGTTCTCGGACGCAGCGCGTCCCCTATCGAGCGTGATTCTCGCAGTGGTCGGAGAGTACGGTCCGAAGGCCAAAACGATCGAGACACCCAAGCCAGCGTCAAACGTGGTCGTTCATGAAGTTCCG
>CAIJIZ010000283.1 GCA_903820735.1 uncultured Pirellula sp. | reverse complement strand
GTCGAATCCCTGACCACTGCGCTCGAATTAAGCCACTTGCGCGGAGCAGGCCTGCGTTTTGTAACCGCAGAGTGCCAACTGATCGATAGCGACGGAAGCATCACTATCGGATCGCTCCAAGCCGGACTTGGACTCGTCTCGCGTCGCAGCGAAATGCTTGCCACCCAAGAACAAATCGATCATCTGCATTCACAATACGAAGAAGCCAAACGGCAATATACCGAAACTCAAGTGGTCTTTAGGACCGCATCGAATCGAGCGAGAGAAGCCGAATCGCTTGTCCATCAAGCCGACCGATCGCTTGTCACGTTGCAAGAACGCATCTCAGCGATGAGTGACCGAACGCATGCGATGCAATCAGATATCGATGCGAAACAACTTGAGCTCTCAGAACGAGTCCGTTACGAATCGGAATTGCTTGACCTAATCGCGAACCTAAAATCGGAACTTGATCAACTTCAGCAAACCGCCGATGAATTCCACAAGGCTTGTTCGACTCTCGAACGAGAACTCGAAGGACTCGAGAGCATCAGTCGCCAATTCAACAACGACTTGGTCGAAAAGAGGGTCGAAACCGCTCGATTGGAACAACGAATCGATGGCTTGCGAACTACCCTCGATCAACTACTACAGGACACCCATGAACGCAATCATCACGTTCAAGTCGCGCAAGACGGACTCGACACCCTCGAGCAAAAACTCGTAGAGATCCAAGAGTCGATCGAGCTGTTAAAGGTGCAAATCGAAGCCACCGAAGGGGAGCTTTCCAAGCATCAGCAACGACGCCACGACGCAAATAGCGCATTGGAAACCCATCAAAGCAGCTTGCAAGATATCACCAAAAACCGCGATTCGATCCAGCGGCAAATCGATAAGTGGAGCGACCGAAAATCCACGCATGACCAAGAGCAAACCCGGCTTGCGGACGAAATCCAATCTCTTCTGGTGCGATACCGCAACGACTACCAGATAGAACTCGGTAAGCCTAGCTTCAAAGGGGAACGTACAAACCCCTCGCAATCAAACCGACTCACGCGAAAATCGCACAGCGATGCTCAAGACCATTCTGACGACGGTTCCACCGACCATTCTGATGAGTTGCCTGATGAGTTGCCTGATGAGCTGTCTGATGAACTGATTGACGGCGTGCTTGAGACCGGGGAAGCGGACTTCGATACCGAAGGAAAACTCGACGACGATAACATCCAAGATGATGAGATCCAAGATGATCCGAGTTTAGACAGATACACGTTGGAAGCTCAGCTAGGGCTATTGCGGCAAGAGTTAAGCCAATCCGGGAGTGTCAATCTTGAAGCCTTGGAAGAGCTTGAGCACCTTCAATCTCGCTACGATACACTTTCGGGTCATGAGCGCGATTTGTTAGAAGCGAAATCGACGCTGATCAAGACCATGCAGAAGATCGACACCGACTCGCAATCGCTGTTCCTAGAGACGCTTGAAGCTATCCGGAAAAACTTCCAAACCCTCTACCGCAAGTCCTTCGGTGGCGGCCATGCCGATATCGTCTTGGAGAACCCCAACGACCCAGAAAGCGGCATTGAGATCCTAGCGACTCCGCCAGGCAAAACCACGTTCAGCAACAGCTTGCTCAGCGGTGGAGAGAAAGCCCTGACGGCGGTGGCTCTAATCATGGCTTTCTTCCAGTATCGTCCAAGCCCCTTTTGTGTGCTTGACGAAGTCGACGCGCCGTTCGACGAAGCCAACATCGGTCGGTTCGTCAGCGTCCTCAATGAGTTTCTCGACACCACGAAATTCATCGTCGTTACCCACAGCAAAAAGACCATGACTGTCGCGGACATGATCTACGGGGTAACCATGCAGGAAAGTGGCGTATCGCGACAAGTCTCCGTGAAATTCGAAGAAGTAAACGACCGAGGGGAACCGCTACGACGCGAACCACGCGCGGCTTAGCCTTGTCATAAACTTACCCATTTCCCCGAATTCCCCTGTACGTCCAGACCGTTTGTGCCGAATAAACCGACGAAGCCTATTTCGATCGACGTTTCGGCGTTTGAACATCGAGATACCGGCGAATCGACGAATTTCAATCCAAAAACGACAGACTGTCTTCAACAACAAACTGTCTATAACGACAAACTCGGTGTCGTCATGCAAATCCAATCCACACGATTCGGCAAACTTGAAATCAGTCACTCCGACTTGATCTTCATGCCCCACGGACTCATCGGATTCGAAGATTACCGCCACTGGATTTTGCTAGCATCCGCTGATTCCGAGGAAGTTGCTTGGCTGCAATCGGTAGCGTTGCCCAATGTGGCTTTGCCGATGATTTCGCCGCGACGGTTCATCCCAGAATATCGGCTTCACGTTCAACGCCGCGATTTGGATGTTCTCCAAATGCATGCGCGAGATAAAGTCTTCGTCCTTTCGATCCTCAATAAGAGTGGCAAGCATTGGACGACGAATCTCAAAAGTCCAATCATTATGAATTCCACCCGGCGGTTGGCCGTTCAGGTGATCTTGACCGACGATCAACCTCTCTCGCAACCGATCATCTTGGCTGACGAACAAGCCTTGCAACAGGTCGCGTAAGTACCGTTTGCACAGGTAAGAGAGCACACAAGCAATGAGTGGAAGCGTACAAGAGCACCGCGAGAAAGCTCAATCCCGACTTAAAGTCGCTGTCTTGACCGTCAGCGATACTCGAACCTTCGAGAACGACCTGGGCGGAAACCTTATCCAAAGCTTGATCGAACAAGCCGGCCACAAGGTAGTCAGCCGAGAGATCGTCAAAGACGAACTTGAAGCGATCCAGCAATGCACTTTGCGACTCCTGGGAGAGACCCAAGAGAGCGACCGTGGGGAC
>CAIJIZ010000282.1 GCA_903820735.1 uncultured Pirellula sp. | reverse complement strand
GTTGCAAAGTCATTATCGGACAACGCCCCGGTAGCAAGAACTATGATCTAGCCGTTAGCCACGGTTTTCAACCGTTGGAAATCGACGAAGCCAGCAAGCAAGCTGACATCATCAACGTATTATTGCCTGATGAAGTTCAAGGTGATTTGTTCCGCTCGCACATCAAGCCGAACCTCTCCCCAGGCAACGTCCTGATGTGCTCCCACGGATTCAATCTCCACTTCGGCCAAATCGAGCCACCCAAGGGTGTCGATACGTTGCTCGTAGCTCCTAAAGGCCCTGGACACTTGGTACGCAGCGAATACACCAAAGGTGGCGGTGTGCCTTGCTTGATCGCCCTCGGTGCCGGAGCTTCGGATACCACCAAGAAAATCGGCCTCGCGTACGCCAAGGGAATCGGCGGAACACGCGGTGGTGTTATCGAAACCACCATCGCTGAAGAAACCGAAACGGACTTGTTCGGCGAACAAGTTGTCTTGTGCGGCGGCGTTAGCGAACTGGTCAAGGCTGGATTCGAAACGCTCGTCGAAGCCGGATATCAACCGGAAATGGCTTACTTCGAATGCATGCACGAACTCAAACTCATCGTCGACTTGCTCTACCAAGGTGGTTTGAACTATATGCGGTACAGCATCTCGAACACCGCTGAGTTCGGTGACTACACCCGTGGCCCACGGATCATCACCCCAGAGACCAAGAAGGAAATGAAGAAGATCCTTCGCGAAATCCAAACCGGTCAATTCGCCAAAGAATGGATCCTCGAAAACAAAGCCGGCGCGCCAGCTTTCAAAGCTTCTCGACGTCTTGAGCGAAAGCACCAAATCGAGCAAGTCGGCCAGAAGCTTCGCGGTTTGATGAAGTGGATCGACGCCAAAGTCGTCGACTAGTCATATCTAATCTAGGGTCGTCGACCAAGGATTCCTGTCAGCCGAGAGTCAGGCACGAACAGACCGAAGTGATCCACTTCGGTTTGTTCCCAGTGATGGACTGCTGTGATGGACTTCAGTGTTGGACTTATCGCCAGTCAACCGGCTCAACGGCTGAAAGCTAACGGTACCGAGGAGTCTATAAACGACAAGACGCCGACTCGATGCTTGTTGGTTCATCGAATCGGCGCCCGCCGTTTTTCAGTTATTCTATATCTTCGCTCAACCCAGCATGGGTTGAGCGAAATCAATCATTAAGCCGCTCTTCTGCGCTCTGAGAGCCCTCGCCCTGTCCTCTTCGTCTCATCGCTCGATGAAACTCGAAGGCCTTCTGGGAACCGACTCGCTTCGATCGTCTGATCATCCAGTTCTCGTCGAAGAATCCGAATGTCGCTAGGGGCTTCGACTCCAATGCGAACCTTGTCCCCATGAATTCGAACAATCGTCAAAACAACGTCATCTCCTAAATAAATCCTTTCGGATTCTTTCCGAGATAGTATCAACATGATCGCCACCAATCCTTTGTTCTCGTGGTTATAAACATCCTGTCTCGCGATCTTGTCAACCTACAAAGATACAGGAATCAAATCCCGTACACATCGCATTCCAAATCGCTGCCCTGTCGAATCGTAAAACAATACCCTCGCCGTTTCGAAATCGAGCACTGCTGTCAACCGAATACTTCGAGGTCCATGCAAACAGTAAAACACTCCGCAAGGACTACCTTGTTTGTGCAACCATTTTTCCGTTAGTGGAAATGCGTTGGGCAGCAAATGATGAGTACGACAAAGCTCTTCCAACACCACATCCCGTACACCGCTAAAGTCTGGCAATTTCACACACCCTATTCGCTTGAGTAAGTTTCGATTGAGGAAAAGTGAACGATCGAATAGCTCAGGATCTATAGATGCATGTGGATTCCTTCCACACGGATATGTCAACCTTCAACACCGTTCAGTTTTCCTTCCCGACCGGCAAGCCTATCTATCGGCAAGTCCATGCTGTCCCTTCGCTGGAACTTCATGTTCCATGGCATGGAATCTTTTACCCCGACTGCAATCCTTGCATGGTTGATTCAAATCGCTTTCACGGCGCATACCGCAACCAATGCGTTCTACCGTAGCGGAAAAGCAAAGATTTTCTGAAGTTCGCAAGTGAGCACTACTTAGATACGCGGGGTTCAAGCCATAGCACTCTTGAACCGACCTTGAGCTTGCCCCCAGCTGCTACGTTCAATCGAACCCGCTTGTTGGATTGCACGTTTGCCTCGACGTCGAGCTGGTTATCTTCGGCGCTTAACTCACCTCGAAATGCGATTTGATCATCGACCCAAACTTCGATGAGTATCGCCGATTGCATATCTGCATCACTCGCGCGTTGAACCCGAGTTTTGAACTTGGTCATTCCTTCAGGCACGCGGAACACCACTTCGCCTGGACCTGGGAAAAGCAAATCTTTACGCCCGTCGCGCTGTGTTAACCATTTAGGGTTTGAGCTCTTTGCAAGCACGCTGTCGAAGGGCCCAAAACTCAATCCGCTCTGCCTGCCAATCTCTAACATTTCTAGCGATGAGACCGAAGCAAGCTTCCCTGACCCACACTCAATGCGAACGAGCGAATTCCAAGGTAGCGAAATTTCATCGCCCCAATCCCCCGAGAGAAACAAACTTGAATCGGCCAAGCGAGCTTTACTACAAACGACCTGACTACTATCCTTCAATTCCACGCGAAACTTTGCCGCACCGTTATTGCTCCCGCCGCTCTTGGTGTCGACTCCTTTACGATACCACAGCACTCCTGCGAGCTTCTCAAAGCCTGCCTCAACTATCTGGCCATCGACGTCGAAGGATACTTTGCTACCCCGTATCTCTTTGACGATCCCATCGATGCGGTCAAGCGCCCCGCCTGGTCGAACGACAATCAACGCATCGGTTGTCCTGGGCTCATCGCGAAAACTCTTCCAAGAAGCTTCACCTGTCCCATCGAGCGGTTTGAGTTTCATCGATAGCAGTTCACCTCGGAACGCTTCGAGCCGAGTTTCTTCCGCAAACTGTAAGCTCCACTGCTTGTCCTTGCCTTCGATACCCTGCACCATCCATCGCGAACCGTCTACGGATTCGATTTCCATACCGGCGGCTGAAGCTGTCGCCACTCCCTTGCGTTCGATCGAGAGTAAGCCTTCCGTCGAGATCGATTCTTGACCCTGCGAAGCCACGATGAGAAGTTGCTTGTCGTCGAGCGAGAGAAATCGCCCAGTCTTTTTCTCCCCTTGCAAGTCGACATATTCG
>CAIJIZ010000281.1 GCA_903820735.1 uncultured Pirellula sp. | reverse complement strand
GAGTTGGTTTTCAGAGATATGAAGGAAGTAACGACGGAGGTCTTCTTCACAGGCCGCGTCGGGTTCGGCCCCGAGGAATTCGGTAAACTTTCGGAGCATGCGTACGTAGGACTGTTGAGTGCGAATCCCTTTCCCGTTAATCTTGAGATCATGTTGGAATCGAATAGCGATAGGAGACTGGGGTTTCAGGTCTTTGGACATGACGACAACCTTTCTAGGAAGGTTGATCCCGGACCGTTCGAATAGGGACGGTCAGAAGCGAGGATCAACGTCACTTCCCAGAGTGGTTGGACCTCGAAAGAAGGCAACGAACACTGTCACCATCGCTACCGAGAATGCCCTGCCGCGTTAGCGGCTTACTTGAACAAACCGTTGCACACGGAGCCGCGGGCCGCGCGGATTCTGAAGTCAATGTCGATCGCCGCGGCCCGGTGAACGGTAGCGTTCGGGTACGGAGTGGTTCTATGACATTGAAAAAACGCGGCAAGTTCCAGTACGGCGATAGCCAAGAGGACATTCGTGATGAACTCCTTCGATACGGTAAGAAGAACAAACATGCTGCCCATCATTTCGCGGACGCGATTTGCAAATGCGGTGGGAAACTGTTTGGACTCTCGCTGGATGACAATGAGGGTGCGGCGGTTCGGACCTGCGTTGGTTGCAAGACCGAACATGCCATTGGCGACAGCGACGAGTTTCTGGAGGAGGCGGAACTGGAGGAATGTGCCTGTCCTTGTGGCGGCGAGGCGTTTGAGATCACCATCGGGGTGTCACTATACGAAGACAGTGAAGATGTTCGCTGGCTTTACCTCGGTTGCCGCTGTCCGAAGTGCGGGCTCACGGCGGTTTACGGCGATTGGAAGAACGAGTTCAATGGCTATAAAAAGTTACTCAAGCGGGTGTAGTTGTAACGCCAAACCAGGCGATGCTCCCAAGTCGCCGGTCGGCCGCGAATTTGAATCATTGTTTTTTGGCGGCGACAACACGCCCGCCGCGTTAAGGAAATCGTTCTGCCTATTATGCGATTCGCCAAATCCCTATTCGAAGATTCTCGCGAGCAACATCGGTTCCCGTATCGATTCGACGGTACGTTTGGCTGGCTCTCCGAGCAACCATCGCACAGACACAACATTGCAACGGGGGCCAAACGCACACTTTCAAGGCAATGGGCGAACATCCTCAAGGAATCGGGACGAAACGACATTCGAATTCCGAAAGCCTTCGCGGACTTTATCACCACATCGCATCTGCACCCCAAGATTCGCTCGATCTCGGATTGTTACCTTGGTATTGCTCGTACGTTCATACCGTTCGGCAGGGGGCATCTCCTGCGATTCCTGAATGACTCGCAGGGATGTGCATTTTGGTACTTGTACATCGACGGCAAAACCAATGAACATTGCGTAGTCATCTGCTACGAGTACTTTGATGCGGACGATGACAACTCCGAAGACCTCTCGACAATTGGCCCTAATCACTTTGTTTATGATTCGCCGTCATTTGAGGCATGGTTGTGCCGCTACTGGCTTGAAAACGAAATCGTCTTCGCCCATCATGATCGTACACAAATGCCTCGTATCCCGCCTAGATTCATCCGAGCGTTCACGATAGACGCCTACATCGAAGATACATAAGACGGCAGAACATCGGGTAAGGATGCCCGTTGCCAGGCACCCTTCCCACACCACCAATCACTCCACCATCACCTTCTGCAAGCCGGCTGCCTTTGCAAAATCATCCTCGGTGACCAGCAGGTAGCACTGCTGTGCGATACGTGGTGAATTGCCAAGCCAGGAGCAGACCACGTGCAGCGGGAACTCACGCTGCAGTTCTGTTTGTCTGCTAGCCCGCATCGAATGGAACAATCGTGGCCAACCCGATACGCCGGCGCGGCGAAGCAGTCGCGTCATTTCAGTGCGTAGGTTCGAGTTCTTCCAACCCATCGCCGTGTTGGCGGCCGCACGGTACTGCGGTGCGGCGACCACGTATTCGCTCTTGTCCCCGAATATCTCGAACGCTTCATCGAGGATAGGTCGCAGCTCGGGGAAGATCGGACAGCTACGAATGCCACGGCCTTCGTGATGCTCGACTTTTGGCTCAGGGATGCTCATCCGATTCAATTCCCAATCGATGTCTTCCCAGCGTAACGAGAGCGTTTCCGAGGGCGTTCGAAGCCCACCATAGCGACTCAGCCCCAAGATCACTTTCCAAACTGGGTTGGCTTTCTTCATCAGCTTGTCGACCACCTCCCGAGGTACGAACTCGTTGACTTTGACGGTGCTTCGCTGCGTTCGAACCTTAGAAAAAGGATTCTCATCGATGATCTTCCAATCGACCGCATCGTGCATGAATTGCCGTGCGAATTGGATCCGTTTGTGGATCGTCGTCGTGGCCATCCCTCTGGCTTTGAGCTTCTAGAGGACGCAGACAACTTTATTTTTCGCTTGAGGGCGAATCGCATGTTTGAGTGGGTACTCTCGATGTCTGGTGAAGCTACAATAAGACGATGGAAACGCTATACATTGAAACAACCATAGTAGGCCATCTCACGGGTAGACTGCTGGCAGATCCGATTGTCGCCTCGCGGCAACAATTGACTCGCCAGTGGTG
>CAIJIZ010000280.1 GCA_903820735.1 uncultured Pirellula sp. | reverse complement strand
GGTTGCCGACCTGCGAACCACCCGACGGCGAAGAGGATAGAAGCAGCGGTAGCGAAGGCCATGATCTGAGACCATCGCACCTTAGAGGATGCTTCGGTCCTCCGAGGCCCCAGAGTGCTCTGGGCGTTTGCACCAAGTCGGACACCTTGTTCGGCAGAGGTAGAACTGGAGATGAGCGATGTGGATTTTGGCAACTGCTGAACCCAAACAAGCTCTTCGAGCGCGGCTAAAGCAATGGTTTTCCATTGCCCAGAATCATTTTCGAGCGAAGCCAACAGGTCAGCCCGTTCGCAATGCGATAGTTCGCCATCGATTAATCGTTGTCGCTGGAGTGGAGACATTTCAAAACCTTTTTGCGGCATCGCCGCGTGATGAACCGATCATTCAATCGCAGAAAGCTGAGCTCTCAGGGCCCGTCGCGCTTTGAGCAATCGGTATTCAACCGTTTTAACCGTGATACCCAAATGCCTCGCTAGAGCTTCATAGCCCCAACCTTCGGTGTACTTCAACAGCAATATCTGTCTGTCTTGAGCAGAAAGCTTTGCTAATCCGCTCGCAATGGAGGCTTGATCTTCTTGGCCGAGCAGCCAAGCACCGGGGGCTGGTTCGCGATCGCTCGAGCGGACTTCGCCCTTTTCGATAACCCCCTGCACCAATTGCTTACCGCGCCCTTTAGCTCGGTGATGATTGATGACTTTGCGAAGTGCGATGCGGTAAAGCCACGGCGCGATCTTTTCAGGATCACTAGGCGGATTCGCTTGACGCACTGCCGATAAAGCCACTTCTTGCATCACGTCCGCTGCCGCATCCCTGTCCGCCAAACGAGATCGGATAACAGTCGAGAGCCAACCTCGATGCAATTCGAGTGTCGTCCCCCAATCGATCTTCGTCTGATTCATTTCCAAGGTGCCCGAACCCAAACGCTTTCCCAAATACTGCTTTCGAATGTTGGTTTTGCCGTGCGGCAGAGCCAACGCTTTGATAGTCGCACGCGAGACTTACTCCCCTGAGAATTCCGGGAAAAAACACCCAAGTCTCTTAAGCAACCCCAGCGGGGCCCCGCAAACCCCTGCAAAAACCCGCTAAAACCTGCAATATCCAGCAAATCCCCGCAATATCCAGCAAATGGCGACGCTGGATCTGGCAGGAATTGCCGAATACATACATACAACAATGGTGACCCAAACACCTTCTGTAAACGAAAAAAACCCTAGAAAATATCGGGTTCTCGCCCCGGATCGCTCCCTTCGAGAAAGTCAAAGTCGCACCCCAAGTGAGCTTGGGTCACATGCTCTGCATACAGCTTCAAATACCCTCGCGTCGCATGCGGCGCGGGGGCTTGCCAAGCATCTTTGCGTCGTTGAAGCTCTTCCTCGGAGACGTCGAGGTGAATACGACGCCCGGGTACATCGAGTTCGATGGCATCTCCGGATTGGACCCAAGCCAATGGGCCGCCGGCCCCGGATTCGGGTGAGATGTGCAGGACACATGTCCCGTAGCTTGTACCACTCATTCGCGCATCGGAGATTCGGACCATATCGCGAACCCCTTGTTTCAATAGTTTCTCCGGGATCGGTAACATTCCCCATTCGGGAAAGCCTGGGGCTCCCAGCGGCCCACCATTTTTTAGCACCAGCACCGAATCGGCGGTCACGTCCAATGAGGGATCGTTGATTCGGCGTTTCAAGTCCGCGTAGTTCTCAAAGACGACGGCCGGTCCGCGGTGCACAAGAAGATTCTGCGCGCTTGCCGAGGACTTGATCACGCAACCGTCGGGAGCGAGGTTTCCACGCAGGACACAAGTACCGCCGTGTTCGTATAATGGCTGATTGCGAGGTCGAATTACATCGCGATCGACCGTGATCGCTTCTTGGATCGAATCGTTTAATGTTCTACCGTCGATCTGCTTGGTCGATACATCGAGCAGATCCTGCAGTTCGGACCAGAGAGCCGGTAGTCCGCCCGCAAGGTGAAAGTCTTCCATCAGGTACTTGCCGCTTGGACGCAGGTTTGCAAGCACAGGCACTCGGCGAGACCATTGATCGTAATCATCGAGAGTGACTGGAAACCCTGCACGCCGGGCCATGGCGATCACGTGCACAATCGCATTGGTAGACCCTGCGATCGCCAATTGCGTAACGATCGCATTCGTAAAGGACCCTTGAGAGAGGATCGTCGAAGGACGTGTTTGGTTCCAAGCCAGTTCGACAGCCATGCGTCCAGAGGCGACCGCCAGTCGGCTATGTTCGGCAACCACAGCGGGAATAGAACTAGCTTTGGGCAAAGCGAATCCCAACGCTTCTGCGATACAAGCCATGGTCGAAGCGGTTCCCATCGTCATGCAAGTACCCGCCGAGCGCGCGATGCACGTTTCGATTTCCTTCCATTGCGAATCGCACAAATTCCCAGCGCAGCGTTCTGCCCAGTACTTCCACGCGTCGGTACCACTGCCGAGCGTTACATCGCGCCAGTAGGATTTAAGCATCGGCCCGGCCGGCAAGAACAGACTTGGAATATCCGCGCTGATGGCTCCCATCAACAACGCCGGAACCGTCTTATCGCATCCCCCCATAAGCACAGCCGCGTCGACTGGATGGCATCGCAAGACTTCTTCAGTCTCCATGGCTAAGAGGTTGCGATAGAGCATTGTGGTAGGTTTCATGAGCATTTCGCTCAAGCTCATCACAGGGATTTCAACCGGGAACCCGCCAGCCTGGTAAACCCCGCGTTTGACTTCCTCAACTCTTTCTTTGAAATGCGAATGGCAAGTATTCAAATCGCTCCAAGTGTTGAGAATTCCGATGACTGGACGATTCTGATAGTCCTCATCATCGACTCCCATCCCTTTAAGTCGCGAGCGGTGACCGAAGCTGCGTAGATCATCAGGTCCAAACCATCGGTGAGAACGAAGTTGCTTTGGATCTCGCATAGGTATTCCGATCCTATTCACAATGAAAGTACTAGGCTCCATACGACCAAGTCGGGAAGCCCACACGAAGGGAAACTAGCACGGTACGGTGAAAACACAGTACCTCGAAAACACAGTACCGCGAAAGAATTATCGGGAAGTGTTAAAGATACGATCCCCAGCATCGCCGAGCCCGGGCACGATGAACTTGTGTTCGTTAAGTTCTTGGTCGATCGCACCGACGTAGATCGTCACATCGGGATGTTCGGAGGTGATGGCTTCGATTCCTTCAGGGGCAGCGATCACACTGAGGATTCGCACATCGCGCACACCCCACTTCTTCAGAGCTGAGACGGCGGCACGGATCGAGCCACCGGTTGCGAGCATTGGATCGAGTACGAATCCGACGTGTGCTGGATCTGTCGCAGGTAGTTTGCTGTAGTATTCCACCGGTTGAGCAGTGGTCTCATCGCGGTACATTCCCAAGTGCCAGACTTCGGCACTAGGTAGCAATTCAAGGACAGGCTCGACGAGCCCGAGTCCGGCTCGAAGAATTGGAACGATGGCGATCTTTTGGGCCAATCGCCCACCGCGTGTGATTGCCAAAGGTGTTTGAACTTCGATCGTGCTGAGAGTTAAATCCTCCGTGGCTCGAACAGCGAGCAGCATCGAAAGCAAGCGAACTTGATTGCGAAACAACGTAGGGGTTGTTTGCACTGAGCGCAGGATGGCTAAATGGTGTTTTGCAAGTGGGTGATGCAGTTCGATGACGTTGGTCATAGGTTTTATCGTTCCAAATCAGTAATATCGACATAGCGGTAAGTACCGCGGTTTCGTTCGGCAAGCTCACGGATCCAGCCACCATCATTCGGAGCCGGACCGCGATTGAACTGAACGGTGTGAATGGTGGTCATCGCTCGCTCGGCGCGAGTTTGTATTTCAATCAATTGCGATTCATTCATAGCTGGTTCCGCAGCATCGGTCAGAAAGAACAACACATCCGGTCCGAAGGATAATCCCATCTTTAAACCGGGAATATGTTCCGTACCCCCAAGTGGCCGAATCGCTTTCACGAACCGAGACGCCTTCTCTTTGTTCGTGTCGTTTGCTGCAAGCAATTTTCCGCCAGTGGTTGCAGGACTAAGCGATCCTGGCGAATCGTTGTAGAAAACAACTTGGAATTGATTGCGTTCGGACAAAGAAGCGATGCTTTTCATCAGTTCGCTCTTAGCGAACTGCATCGGAGCCCCACTAAATTCATCCATCGAAGCCGAACGGTCTAGCACATAGACAAAATTTGCGCCAGTTCCTTTGAGCCCCATAAAGCTTGCGGTGGTCTTGCCGCTTCCGTTGGCCCCCAAGCCAGACGAGTTCGAACCGCCAGTGGCCGTACCCGTTTTCGAAAGCCCACTGCTGAGTCCATTGGCAAAGCCTTGCACAGCCCCATCCTTCGAAGGAGTTCCTGCCGTTTTCGTTTGATAGTCTAAAAGATCTTTGGTCAACTCAGATACATCGATCGGTGCTTCGGTCGACCGAGGACTTGCCGACGATTCGACAGTGGACGGATTTGCAAAGCTTTCAGCAGCTGCGGACGCATCGGCAGAATCTTCTCCCCCGGATGCTTCCGAGGCGCTCAGTTCATACACGTTACCAGATGCGGTTTGATGGAAGACAGCAATTCCAACCGGCCGATCCAATAGATCGCCAGTCCCCTTCAATCGGGGCTGAAAAAAGACCGCTAGCATCAACAAAACAACGGTGTGCAACACGCAACTGATCAACCAAGCTCTCGCATCTCTCCATCCCTGAGGAGCGTCATAGCTGAAATCATTGGAAGCATCGCGAGTCATAAGTCGACGAGACGCCAAAGCCGCAGCATCAGGCTCAGGCAAAGTCACCTTTGGTTTGGATTCACCCTGACTAAACTCGCTTGACACTGCTTCTTCTGATTCCCTTCCTTATGAATTTCTTATGAAGCCTATTCCTGCATTTTCGTTTTCCACATCGATATACAACCACATCGATATACAAATCGACATACCTCCAGCCGCCGAAGAGCCAGATGGTATGATTTTTCCACAGGCACAATCACCCACAGGCACAGCTACCCCGAAGGCTATCGGCCGCCAAGGTATCGTTTCCCGTAAGATATTGATCCCCCTGAGGTATCCTAACGCTGTATAGTATTGCATACTCAGACAGATTTTTCATCACGGTCTACATCCCCACAGCCAACTTTCCTTGCAAGGACCCCTCTTCAATGCATGCAAGACAGATTCCCGTTAAGTGGTCTAGAGTCACTCGATTGCTGATCCTCTATACGCTGACCAATCTTGCTGTCGAGACTCAGGACTTATTGCTTCCTGGCTCGATGGACAATTCGGCGCGAAGTACTTGGGCGTTTCTTCAGCCAAGCGTCGGACAAAACGCCTTTGGCCAAGAGCCGGCAGCGAAAGAAAAGCAGAGCAATACGGCAACTGAGCCACCAGTGACTGAGCCGCCAGTGACGGAGCCGCAAGTAAAAGAGGAGTCGGTTGAGGGAAATGTAACCAAAGTAATCGATGGGGATTCTATCAAAGTCCGCACTTCGGAGGGAATGGAATACGAAGTACAACTCGAAGGGACGGACGCACCGGAGCTCAAACAGCCCTTTGGCAAAGAGTCCGCCGAAGCCCTTCAAAAGATGCTAGGAACTTCCAAAGTCAAAGTAACTTGGCAAAAAAAGGACAACTTCGAACGGCCACTAGCTCAGGTTTATGTGGAGGACAAGCACATCAACTCCGAGATGATACGAACCGGAAATGCTTGGCATTTCAAGCGTTACAATCAGTCGAAAAAGCTAGCAGACTTGGAAATAGAGGCAAAAAAGGAGAAACTTGGTTTGTGGGGAACCGACAATCCCCAAGCGCCATGGGATTATCGTAAAGAGAATCGGGCACCGGACAAACCCGATCGCTAAGCGATCAAAACGGGGAGTCAACATCGGTAGTTTGCTTCAAAGTGGGGGGAAAACCCCCCGCCTTAGTCCGATCGCAAGTCCTCCGCGGTGGCGTTCCCGCTTCGCAGATAGCCCTGCCCAAAACACAGTTCGCGTTGTACACTAGGGTTGCGGGTTGCGGGTTGAGGGCAAATTGCCGTTTCAGGCTCGGCCCCAATTACCAAAAGTCCCTCGATCACCCCGATAGCAATTAGGCCCTTGGATCTGATGTTCGCTCGCTTCATTCCACCACTGCCTTTCGAATCCAAGGTTGGCATATCCTCCCTACGCGAACCATGCGCCTCCCTACGCGAACAATGCGAGAGTGTCGGTAAACCACTTAATGGTCTATCCGCGGTGCTTTCGCAGCGAACCGTTTGCGGATGTGGCCCAAGCAGGAGTCGCGTGCGATGAGACAAGCATTGTTAAGCGACATCCATGGCAACCTAGAAGCTTTACAAGCCGTTTTGGCTGACGTTGCAAAGCAAAACGTCGATGAAATCATCTGTTTGGGCGATGTGGTCGGTTACGGTCCGAATCCGATCGAGTGCCTCGAACTCGTGATGAAAAAGTCAAAACTGACGATCCTTGGAAATCATGACCAAGCTGCGGTGGTGGATCCAAATGGATTCAATCCAATCGCATTTCAAGCGATACAGTGGACCCGCAAGGAACTTAATCGTGGCACATCGCGCGCGGTAAACAATCGATGGGACTACATCAACGAACTCCCGAAGTCCTACCAAGCCGACAAATTTTTATTCGTACACGGGTCCCCTTGCGACCCGACGAACGAATATGTTTTCCACGAAACGGTTTATGATCGCCACAAGATGGACCGATTGTTCGCAAAGGTCCCCCAGTACTGTTTCCAAGGCCACACACACATCCCGGCTGTATTCACCCCTGACTGTGAATTCATCACTCCGGAAGACTGCGATTACACTTTTTCTCTCGGCCGCGAAAAACTGATGATCAACGTAGGAAGTGTCGGACAGCCTCGGGACGAAGACCCACGGGCTTGCTACACTATCATCGACTATGACGCGAAGAAAATTTTCTTTCGACGTGTGGAATATGACATCGAAACTACGGTTGCCAAGATATACGCAATCTCCGAAATAGATAACCAACTCGGTGATCGACTACGATCCGGTCGATGACACCTTCAACAGATACCTAGCCAGTGGCGGTAGAGGGGAATAACTACTTTGCGAACGGCAATCGTTAGCGATATCCACGGGAACCTTGAAGCCCTCACCGCAGTTTTGGCCGACATTAAGTCTCAAGGTTGCGAACGCATTTTTTGTCTCGGTGATATCATCGGGTACGGCCCAAATCCCCGCGAATGCCTTGACATCGTGATGACCATGCAAATGTGCGTCATCGGCAACCATGACTACGGTGCGTTGATAGATCCCGAAGGTTTCAGCGCAGTGGCTGAACAAGCCATCTTCTGGACACGACAGCAAGTCGAACAAAGCATTAAGCCGGGAGATGCAAAAGATCGATTGAGTTTCCTCGCGAAACTCCCTCGGGTATACACCGAAGATGGTGTCATCTACGTTCATGGATCCGTTTCGAACCCCATCAACGAATATGTGTTCCCAGACGATGCCTACAGCCCACGCAAGATGGAACGTCTCTTCTCGTTGATCCAACGTTATTCCTTTCAAGGCCACACGCATACGCCGGGAATTTTCACCGCCGATCATCAATTCCTCGCACCTCCAGATATTAACTTTCAATACGAACTCACCGACGCGAAAGCCATGATCAACGTCGGAAGTGTCGGGCAACCACGCGATGAGGACTGGCGATCGTGTTACGCGATTTACGATCATCCACACCTTACCTTCCGTCGCATCGAATACGACGTTGCCAAGACTCGCGACAAAATTCTTGCAATCCCAGAACTAGATAGCTTTCTCGGTGAACGACTTCTTCGTGGCGACTGATTTCTCTCTCTCCGCGGCGCACCATTAGATGATCATCGAGGGAATACTCACGACGCAAGCCGACGATGGCAGCATGCATGTTGCCCCCATCGGTCCTCACGTCGATCAAGCTCAATCCACTTGGGTTCTAAAACCGTTTCAAACCTCGAAAACCTTTGCGAATCTTCGGCGCACCAATCGAGGAATCTTTCATGTCGTAGACGATGGACTACTGGTAGTCCAAGCGGTGCTAGGGTTGTGCAATGCACCGCACCAACCACCATCGGCACAATACTACGGTCCCTACGGATGGGTACTTGAGCACGCATGCCGTGCAGTTGCATTACAAGTCAACCATTGGGATGTTAGCGATCCGAGAGCCATCGCTCAGTGCACCGTCGAACAACACTTCGCAGGCCGAGAATTCTGGGGCTGGAATCGTGCTGCACATAGCTTGCTAGAACTCTCCGTCCTATTCAGTCGCAAACACATGATCGCAGAAAGTGTCCTTGACGAAGAGTTTGAAAAGCATCGCACGATCATTCTAAAAACAGCGGGTGATCGGGAAATCGAAGCTCTCCGACTCCTCGATGCGGCGCGGCGAAGTATTCCAAAAGAACCGATTGGCAGCCATCGAGCTCCTCCAAGCCCCGCGCAGTCTTGATCCGAACTGATTCTCCGAACTGATTCTCTGAACTGATTCTCTGAACTGATTTATCGTGCCACTTATCGGCAACAGTCGCAAACGCGCTATCCAAGTTGCTTTACGGAAGTGGATCGGGGCAAGCAGCCGTTAGAACTAACTCCACACGGTAGCCTGGAGCGGCCAGCGGAGTGTGCACACAAGCCCTGCTCGGTGCGTGGCCTTGCGGCACCCATTCATCCCAAATCGCATTAAACAGCGCCAAGTCACTCGGATCTGGAAGATAAATCATTGTGGAGAGCAGCTTCTCCCGATCGCTTCCTACCAACTTCAACCTCACATCGATTTGCGAGAGAACTTGACGAAACTGCGACTCTGCC
>CAIJIZ010000279.1 GCA_903820735.1 uncultured Pirellula sp. | reverse complement strand
TAATGCCGCGAGCGACCGATCCTTAAAACGTACCAATATCCTTCAAACAAAGCAGCGTCACCGGAGGAACCTCAGGAGCAAAGAGCAGTTGGCGAAGTTCTTCGTTGCGGATCGCGGCCGCGTAAGTCCGTTCATCAGGTAGCACGATCGTGAACAGATCTTTACCGGGCATATAAGGCAAGAAATACTTAGGTGCGTCGCTGGTTGTGTTCCTCACGAGCTTCTTCGGCAATACGTCAACGCCTCGTTCCTTAGCAACGATCCGCCATTCGCGTTCCTCAAGGTACGGTAGAGTTTCTCCAAAGAACTTTTTTGGAATCGAGGGGCTTCTCGGACGGGAAGTGCTCGGCGAAGCCTTGCTCAAAGGGCGAGTGGATTTTGCTTTTGTTTTGGGATCAGGAATCTTATTCATACGCTTGAGAAAGTGCGAGATGTATAGGAATTCATTTCGAACTTCATCGAGCGATGCGGTGTTGAAATGGCCCAAGTGTTGCTGTGAATCAATGAATCTTTTGAGCTTGCACCAACTAGCAAACACCGCATGATTTTGGAATTCGCTGGAGTAGTGAACGGGCATACCAGAATGCTGAAGTACGAATCGCTTGGGAAACCCCAGCCCCATCCGACCGTACTCGAGTGTATGCTGGCCAATTTCCATTACGGACGTTTCCGTGAAACAACAAATTGGTAGCGAGATCTCAAATTCGCGGTTTTTGCCCAAGTAGTCGGGGATGCGAGGTGTCTTGACCCATAGACCCTTTCGAAGCGAATCAATTAGACACTGGAGATAAGCCTCCGCTCTTGCTTGAGCCGAAAGGTTCGCCGTAGCGTCGATGTGTCCACCCAACCAATGAAACAATTGCCTGCGATGCAAGCGTTTATCGTCGGGGCCACCGATAGTTTTTTTAATGGTCATAGGTTGATACTGAAAAAGGGCTTGTAGAAAAAGAATCGGCAGGTCCGCAATTCCGAAGCTTACGCGTTCTCCTAAGGCGTTAAAGATTCCTTTCAATGGCTGATCAGCGTCCTCGCCTATTGTTTTGGTTCGATTATCA
This sequence comes from uncultured Pirellula sp., assembly GCA_903820735.1. Taxonomy (GTDB): domain Bacteria; phylum Planctomycetota; class Planctomycetia; order Pirellulales; family Pirellulaceae; genus JBKCUI01. The sequence goes on along the minus strand of CAIJIZ010000279.1, from coordinate 2,930 downwards.
AGCGAAAACGGCTCGGCAATCGTGCCACTTTTTTACATTGGAATTGGTGTGCAGGGCGCTGGTACGTGACTTTGGTGTGGTCCTTTTTCTTGAGCGCTGCCCTGTTATGGTGTGGGTCCTATCGTGGTGCGGTCCTCCTGGGCCGTAGTCCGCGCAATGGTGGTGCGGTCCTCCTGGGCCGTAGTCCGCGCAAGTTTCCAAGCACCTTAACTATCGCAACACCACGCCTCGCTGCGCTCGTGTTTGCGGCCCTATCGTGGTGTGGGTCTCCCGGCCCGCAGTCCGCGCAATCGTCCGCGCATCCCTCGTGCACTTGACGCCTCGCTGCGCTCGTAATTGCGGCCCGGGAGGACCGCACCACGTTTAGAAGCACCACGTTTAGAAGCACCACGCAAAGCCCCCAACATCACCTCCTCTTACCTAACACTAACATCCAAAGCGTTCATCTGATAAACTCGTGTTTTGAGAATAATCCGTCAGGTCACCGAATTCACCTTTCAGCTTTACATCTCTACGATTCCATAACTCACGATCGGCTAGAAAACATCATGCGTCCTGACTCCCAACCGCCCCCTATTGAAATGGCCGCTTCTCCGAAAATGAATATCACCTGCCCCCACTGCCAAGCCAGACTGTCCGTAATGCCCTCCCAAGCCGGGAACGCAATCCACTGCCCTAGCTGTAACGGAAAATTCCAAGTCCCTATTCCCATGGCCTCGCCGAGTGGTGCAAACTCCTTCGGCGGTTTCTCTTCCCAATCCGAAGTACAAGCCTTCGCGAGCAAAAAAGTTACCGCTGGACTTTGCGGAATCCTACTTGGTGGACTTGGTGTACACAAATTTGTTCTTGGGCTCAATGGACCCGCAACCATTATGCTCGCGACGACGTTGGGGTGTCTGACCGTTGGTGCATGCCTAATTGTCCCGCTCTTCCTTGTCCCGGTACTGCATACAATAGGCTTTATCGAAGGTATCATCTACCTCACAAAATCCGATGAAGAGTTCTACCAAACCTATGCGATCGAGCAAAAGGAATGGTTCTAGTCGCATCGGATGCTCTACCAAGCTTGTCTACCAAGCTTGATAGTACACACCGTTGTTTTGCTGCGCTATTTCACGTAGCACTTGCACATCCTCCATCAAGCCAACACAATCTATCTTCGCTCGCTTCTCCCGTTGATGATTTAGCTGGGTGATAAGCACCACAATCGTGGGATCAAACTCCCCATCCGACAATAAAACAATCCGCTCTGACTTCAATCCAATCGCTATCGACATCGCTTCCATCGGCTCCGTACCCAAACCAAAACCTCCTGCCGCATGAGCTAACCACAGTTTGACCATCTGCTTGTTCGTGCGACTCGCTTCCTTCAAACCCTGCAAGTTCGGATGGTAATAATACCCACTATCGAATAACAACACACAAAAAGTTTGCTTGGGATTCAACTGGTCGATAGCACGCTGCATAGCATTCAATACCCTCGGTAACTTCGCTTGATTCTGCATGCTTCCACTCACATCGATAACGTAAACGGTGGATGCGGCCGGTTTTCCCGCCCCTACAAATGGGTTCATCCCCTTCGTCGATCCCAGATCGATACCGTTCCCCCCTGCTGATGGCCCGGTATTGCCAAAAGGACCCGCATTGCTCCCAGGTAAAGGGTTCTGTCGGTTCGGTACCCGTGCAATCTGAACTTCCTGGGCACCTACCCCTTCACCAGATTGCATCTCATCGGCCCCTTGCTCGCCCCGCGCTGTCGAATCCTGACTTGATTCAGCCGCTACCCGCGGTTCAGCTTGCTCCTCTACGCTAGGAGTCGTCGTCGGTAGCGATTCCGCTAACGTATCCGATTCTCCCACTCCACTCGATTCCCCCTGTGCTTCCGTACTCTCCATCCCATTCGACGAAATTGCTCCTCCGGAATGAAGTGAACTTCCAGTGGTATCCTCTCCTGCTAATACTCCTTCGACCTCCCCACTCTCCATTCCTCCCGCGAGCTGCTCACTAGATTGCTCACCACTGGAGAATTGCGCCATTACCAATACCAACATCATTAGCATCGCGATAAAACCAGAGGTGATGCCAACGAAAATGGTTCGGTCTCGCTCCTGCTTAATAACTTGAACGAGCGAATCATTCGCCGGGCTATCACCCTTGCGCAAAGGTGGTGGTATGCTTGCCGGATCGATTGAATTATCCATCAGATTCCTATTGAACCGTTGCCGAACCACTGCTGACGATCATTAAAGACTCGGGATTATCGACTGGTACCAAATCGTAATCGTAACCTAGCGATACCAATTTCTCTTTCCATTCCCCAAACTCAGCATGGGAATCCGAATACACGACTACCGAAAAAAACGTACTGCTCTTCGGATGCGCTGAACACACATCCCGAAATACCTGCATGTCACTCTTGGAATTCAAATCCCAACCCGCTCCTGGCTTGAGTCTCACCTGAATACCTACTAGCCCTAAATCTAAAGCCGTGACGTGAGCGTCGTAGGTCGCGTCGCTACTGAGTACATCAGGATCGGTTATCAGGTACAACTTTCCATACCGCATCGCAAACATTAAATTGCCCTTAGTCGTGCTGGAAACTTTTGGCAAAGTCGTTGTGGTCTCCACCGCATCCAACGAATCCCCAAGCTCCTTGGAGCGCTCCGATACAGCCAATCTTACATCGCGGATTTTCTCGGCTAAATCGCGCAGGTCTTCCTGAACTTTTTGAATCTCTTGGCTCTTCGTTGCGGTAGCGCCCAAAAGTGTCTGCTGCGATTGCCTTAGAACTTCCAAGTCCTTCATCAACTGCTCTTTCTTGTCTAGCAACGCGTTGGCTTCTGCGGACTCCTCGTTAAAGAGTAATCGCTCCCGGTCCGTCACGGTTTGCTGCAATCCAGTTACCTTTTGTTGTAACTCCTCTATGGTCC
>CAIJIZ010000278.1 GCA_903820735.1 uncultured Pirellula sp. | reverse complement strand
TGCTAGAGTCTTGTTGTGACTCAAAACCAAGGTGGGCCGCTGTACTTGCTCGATGACATTTGCCATCGTGAAGGTCTTCCCTGAACCGGTCACCCCCATTAGCACCTGATGCGAATCCCCGCGCCTTAGCCCGCGCGTCAACGCTTCGATCGCTTGAGGCTGATCCCCCGCCGGTCGATACGGACTGTGCAATTGAAATGGTCGCTCAATCATGAAATCGATGCTCCGGCGCAGTTTGCCCCAATTCCGGATATTCTTCCGCGCGTATTTGGTCTTCGGATGTTTTTTGAACGCTTGATTCTTGCAAGCTTAAGTATTCCGACAAGATGCGAATTCGCCCTTCTTTAATCCCAGGAATGCTTCGCAGTTGATCCCAATGTGTAAATCCGCCGATTTCACTTCGTCGGGAAAGAATAGCTCGAATCAAGTTCGGCCCCAACGATGGGATGAGTTGCAAGTCCTCGGCGGTGGCTTGATTGATATCGATCGTCCAAGGCCCATCGATCAACTTCGACCCTTGCATCGCTTCGGTTTGGCTCTCGACCTCCCGGGTCATCCCCAACCAAAGGATGCTTCCCCAAGCCATAAGGGCGAGGGTGGCAAATGTGCGACTTCGAAAACGCAAACATCCAAGAAGCTCTTCTTCCCAGGAACCTTGCGAATCTGGCAAATCGATTTGTTGGCTATCCATGCTCCGACCCACTCCATGATTGGCTGTGGCTCGCTTGCTTCTAGCTCAGTTGCTATCGGCTCCCGTACAACGAGCCCACGCTTGCACGTTGCTAGATCTCGAGCTAGCTACGTGCGAATACACCGTCAGTGTAACCGAAACCAAGCAAAAGAAAGCTGGGTTTCCTGAGATTTGTCCCCTCGGGAACGTTTGCTTAATTGCCATGGCGAGCAAGTCGCCACATGGCTATCGCGTCCGAAGCTGCGAGAGGACTTCGTGCACAATTCGGTCGATTACCATATCGCTCGCATCGTTGGCGACGGAGCGAGGAGCAGCCGAGTTTGACTGCATGAAATCGAAACCGGCAAGCATCTCTTGAATCCGACGCTGCGCTGCATCGGCAGCCGTCGACTGTTGAGGGGATAAAGGCTGACGCGAGAGTCCCAAATCCCAACCGCGAATCTTTGCACCCCGCCGGAAACCTTCGGGAAACTCTACCGTCGCTAACATCGCGTCGAACAAAGGTAGCAGTCGGTATTGTAACTGCATCGCGCGATCCCATTGGCCTGCCTTGGCCGATTCGTAAATCGCCCTGGTCAATTCAGGAACCACACCGCTCGTCGCGTTCGTACCCCCATCGCAACCAACCATCAACATCGGAACCAGTGCCGCGTCCCATCCTGTCATGAAAAAGAAATCGGGACGCAGTGGCCGAACCTCAGCGATCATTCGCATCATGTGCGGAATATCTCCGGAACTGTCCTTGATCCCCACAATGCGAGGACACTCCTGCGCTAATCGCTTGACCGTCGCAACGTCGATCGGCGAAGCGAACAGCGGGATGTTGTACAAAGTCACATCCACCGACACGTTATCGGCAATCTCCTTGAAATAAGCGAAAACGCCATCGGGAGCCAGCCGGTAGTAGAACGGTGCGACAATCGCCACTGCTCGACATCCCAACGCCCCATACGTATCACAAGCGCGAATCGTCTCGGTCACATTCGCTTCGGCCGCTCCAGCTAAAATCGGCACCCGACCTTTGGTCTGGTCAACGACGACTTCGATCACTCGCCGACGCTCCTCAGGAGTGAATCGGACAAACTCCCCCGTACTCCCGTTCGGATACAACCCATGAACACCCTTGGCAATCAACCAGTCAACGTAGCTGCGCAACGTCTGCTCATCGAGCCGACCTTTCGAGTCCAACGGGGTAATGTTCGGTGTGAAGATTCCAGCAAGCGGTTGATTCATGTTGCGAGTCAATAATTTAGAGTAATGCAAGTACCGTGATCCGCGCCGCAGACAAAGGGTTATACTTACGGAACGAAAGAACTGTAGTACAGAATTCTAAACGAGTCGGTGCCTGGACATATCCTGTGGAAAAAAAAACTTGCCCACACCCTAAAAAGGTTGCAATCGTCGCGACCGTCATCGGAATCCTGGCCTTTACCCTCGCCGCACTGCTGGTCCCCTCGCTCCCGGTTGCAACATCAACACCCCCAGAGAATCTCCCAGAGAATCTCCCAGCGAATCTCGCGGCGGCTCCCACCCTGATCTCCCGCGCGCAAGCCTGGCTTGTCTCCTTCCCATCCCTCTTCGATCTCGAAACCCTATGGACCGGCGAGCGGAACTCTCCCAGCGACCCAACTACGAGCTCAGAACAACCTCCCCGCCTCACATCTGCACCCACAGGCCCTTTCGAACGTGCCATCGCTCTGGCCGGCTCAGCCGTATGGCTCGCGGTCGCCTATTTCCTCGGCTCGGCAATCCTTCGCTGGCCGATGCGTCCGGACCTCTTCAAGGTCACGAAGGAGCCCTCTGAAAAAGCCGATGCAATGACGCGAATCGGCCTTGCTGTCGCTACAGGACATTGCACCTTACTAATTGCAATCGCAATGCACACGGTAATCTTTCCTCCGAACTTCATCCCGAACTTCATCTCCAACTTCATCCCCAGTTGGCTTCTTCCCATCGCCATTCTCGTCGCTGCTGTTATTCCGTGGATTCGAGAATTGTGGACCCCACCAATTCGCATCGCCCAAAGTACCTCTGAGAGTTCCCCGAAGCCCCTCTCGGAGCCCCCTGCAAAAACCCGTGAGGTATCGACTTCAAAATTCGATCCTCCACACCCTCGCGATCCGTCTTGGCTCTATCCTTGGAGTCGTCGCTTAATCGGTGTTACTTTCTTAGGGTGTCTAGCACTCGGATTTTTAGGACTCCTAGGAAGCACCTTACCTAGCTACGACATCGATGTGCGCGAGAATGATTGGTTGATCATCAAAAACGATATCGATCCGTCTGCCCGTTCAAATCCCACTAGCAGCACATCCTTGAATTCACTCCCTGCCGCACGGGGAATCCCTGCGTTGGGACTAGCAAGACTCGCTTCATCGATCGGCTTACTAAGTCGAGACAAAGCTACTGATGAAGCCCCAGTACAACTCTTGCGTATCATGCTCATCGGCCAGTGTATCGACGCTTGGATGTTTCTCCTTGCTGTCGCAATTCTCGTTCGACTTGGTATTGAGCACTACGGTGCTCTGGCAGGTTGGACTGCCGGTTTGCTCATCCTCGGTCATCCGGGCCTCCATGAATTATCGCGACTCGGACTCGGTGCTGGCTTAGCTAGCCTTGTGATAACCCTCTCGTTCACATGGCTAATCCATGGCCTTCGATTTTCTGACAGCCATCGAAATCCCGATATCCGGTATTCACCCAAATTGCTGGCTGCATCTCTGTGTGTCCTCGCCGCTTGGGGATCCTTTCCGGCAGCCATGCTTGCAACCCTGCCTCTGCTAACCAAAGAATTAATGCACATATCTATACCAACCTTCGGCAAACTCCTCGCAACCGATCTCAAGGGGCAGCCCACCAAACGAAACCTCCAACCGGCCTACATGAAATGGAGCTTTAGCCTCCTCTCGTTAGCACTCATCGCGGCCATCGTCGCTTCCTGGTTGAAAGCTCCCTGGATCCTGCCGGTGGCTGGACTTCCTTACTCAGAAAGGTCTTTTCGATCGAGCATTGAGATTCTCTCACGAATGTTGCTGAGTTCCGCAAGCAACAGTATCGCGATCCTACCGTTAGCCCTTGGAGGCTTTGCCCTGTGTCGCGACCGACGTGCTTCGCTAGGATGCCTTTGCGTAGGAACATGGTGGCTGATGTGGTGTGCTCTCGGAGGAAGGCTTGAACGGGGATGGGTCATCGCCGTACTCTGGCTTGCTTTGCCCGCAGCTTGCGGCATTCAGCAATTGCAGAACTTCGTGGGACGTTGGTTTACCGCTCCACTATGTTGGTTGATCCTCACCTGGACATGCGTCTGCATTCCGACATGGCCCTACTGCGACCAACGCTTGCTCGCTTCCCTAGATCAATATCTCCCCAGTTACCTGCGCCACGACCACCTTCCTGACGACGAGACTGCCGCCAACGA
>CAIJIZ010000277.1 GCA_903820735.1 uncultured Pirellula sp. | reverse complement strand
TATGAGCCGAGAGAAGCGGTGTATGGGGCGAGAGATCGGGCTGACGAGACCGTCGATTGGATTCGCTCCGTGCGAACCAGCCGCTGGAAGTACATACGCAATGGGTTTCCGAGTCGACCTTATTTGCAACCCAATCAGTACAAAGACTCTAAAGCGATTGTGCAAGCGATGGTGCATTTGCATGCGGAGGGAAAGCTCACAGCGCAGCAAGCGTTGATCATGGCCGAGAGTCGTCCGATTGAGGAACTTTACGATCTAGAGAACGATCCTTATGAGTCGAACAACTTGGCTCATCTCGACGAGCATCGAGAGGTGCTTGAACGCTTAAGAAACATGCTCATCGAGTGGCAGGTGCGTACGGGTGACAATCACGGGATAGAATCTCCGGAAGTATATGACCTTGAGGCGGGTGCGGAGCACTTAGAGGGAGGGAAGGGGAACCGCACAAAGGTGTATCAAGAGAACTTGGATTTGATGAAGCGTTGGCGGACGGAGCGACCCTATGTACCGCTGGTTGGAGAGACGAAGTAGAATTCAAGACGCCTTTTGAATTCAGCGAGAGTGCGCGAATATTCATTTCACGAAGATTTTGAGATCAGACAATGGCAATTCCGAAAGTGATACGAGCGAGTTTGGTGATGGTGGCTTGGATAGCCATCGGGCTCGCAGCTTGGAGTGAAGAATCACCCGATAGGGTAGTACAACCGGGAGTACCGCAAGGCAAGCTCACGAGTGGGGAGTATTTGGATAGCAAGATTTATCCCGACACGAAGCGGGGTTATAGCGTTTACGTTCCATCGCAGTACAAACCGGAGAGCCCGGCGAGTTTGATGGTTTTCATGGATGGTTCGGGATATGCCCAGGGGGATGGTGCGTTTCGAGTGCCGGTGGTCTTCGACAATTTGATTCACAAGGGTCAGATGCCCGTGACCATTGCGGTATTTGTCAATCCTGGGGTTGTAGTTGCGAATCAGCCAGGTGGTGCAGATCGAAGCAACCGATCGTATGAGTACGACTCGATGGGGGATCTATACAGTCGATTTTTGATCGAAGAGTTTTTACCTGTTGCATTGAAGGGGTTGAATGTATCGAGCGACCCGGCAGACCGAGCGGTCTGTGGTATCTCTTCGAGTGGTATTTGTGCTTTTGGAGTTGCGTGGGAACGCTCGGATCAATTTGGAAAAGTCCTCAGTCACATCGGAAGCTTTACCAACATCCGAGGCGGATGGGCTTATCCTGGCATGATTCGCAAAACGAAATCTGCTCCCAAGGGGATCAAGGTTTATCTTCAAGAAGGCAAAGAGGATTTAAACAACTTGCATGGAAATTGGCCGTTGGGAAATCGCGACATGGCGGCTGCTCTGCAATTTGCCGGGTACACCTACAAGTTGGTGATGACCGATGGGGGTCACAGTGGCAAGTGGGGTGGAGAGGAGCTGCCCGATGCGTTGCGTTGGTTATGGGCGAAGGATGCTGAGTCGACGCACATTCCGAATACGGAGAGCAAACCAGCTTGGGAACCTCACCCAGACGCGATTGCCAAGGATGGGGTGCCGAAGGGTAAGGTAGAGAAGATGCCAGCGTGGGAATCGACCATTTATCCAAACACGGTTCGCGATTGGTGGGTATACGTTCCTGCGCAGTACAACCCAGAGGAGCCAGCGGCGTTGATGGTCTTTCAGGATGGTGAGAGGCTTCAGAACGATAAGGGGCGATGGAGGGTTCCCACTGTATTTGACAATTTGATTGCGCGTGGTGAGATGCCGGTGACGATTGCCGTCTTTTTGAATCCTGGGCAAGAAAAGGCTCAGCCGGCTCAAGGGAATCGTTTTTCGAACCGCAGCCTTGAGTATGACGGTTTGGGAGATCGTTATGCGAGGTTTTTGTTGGAAGAGATTTTACCTGAGGTGCAGAAGCAATACCGCATTACTTCGGATCCTCAAATGCGAGGCATTGCAGGTTCGAGTTCAGGAGCGATCTGCGCTTTTACGGCTGCGTGGGAACGCCCTGAGAGTTTTCGGAAGGTCTATTCGACGGTTGGAAGTTTTACCAACTTGCGAGGTGGTGATGTTTATCAATCGTTGGTTCGCAAGACAGAACCTAAACCGCTGCGCGTTTATATGTCCGACACGAGTGGAGACGTCGACAATCCGTTTGGAAGTTGGCCAATCGCCAATGAGTTGATGGCCTCGTCTTTGAAGTACATGGGATACGATGTACGATTTGATTGGGCTGAGGGTTACGCTCACAATGATGACTACGGCAGTTCGCTTTTTCCTGATGCGATGAAATGGTTGTGGCGCAAAGAAGAGCATGTGCCGGTGTACGATACCCGAGGTGATCTCGGGGGTGACTTAACACTTCTGAATTTGCTGGTACCTGATCAGGATTGGAAAGTCGTTGCAGAGGGGTTAGGGTTTGCCGACGCACTGTGTGCCGATGCAATGGGCAACGTCTACTTCTGCGATATGAAGAAACCTGGGATCTTCCGGGTTGAGGGAGCCGATGGAAGCTTGACTGAGTTATGGAACGAGTCGGTAAGTGGTTTGGAGTTAACTCCTGATGGCAAGCGGCTGATTGGATGCCAGGGTTCCAAGAGTCGGATTATTTCGATCGACATAGCCACCGGTGAAGTGCGAACAATTGCCGAGGGGGTCAAACCCAATGACTTGGCAGTGACATCCCAGGGGCATATTTTGTTTACCGATACTGGAGCGAAACAGGTGGTCAGGGTCGACGCTGGTACTGGAAAAACGACGGTGGTCGATGAAGGGATCGACAAGCCGAATGGGATTGCTTTGTCGCGCGATGGAGGGACGTTAGCGGTTTCCGATTATGGCGGAGACTCGACTTGGATGTTCCGCATCAATGCGATGGGAGAGCTTGACGGAAAGATGCCCGTGATGCCGATGCGGTTGGCTTACGACTACCAGAAGCCGTTTGAGTTTCAGATGGCACCGCCGTATGTGAAAGCTTCTCAGGGAGATGGCATGGCGGTAGATAAGAAGGGTCGGTATTACGTGACCAGTGAGTTGGGAGTTCAGATCTTCGATCCGACTGGCCGGCCATGCGGTGTGTTGCCCAAGCCGAATAAAGGGCAACCTTTAACAACTTGCATCTTGGGTGGTGCGAACCATAGCACTCTGTTTATCGCCAACGGCAATACCATTTATTGCCGCGAGTTGAAAGTAGAGTAATGGTTTGCACGCCGGCCCGGGCGTGAACTATTCAGCCCGGGCGTAACGGGGCGGTTACTTGCCGACTTTGTAGACCACGAGTTCGTCCTGGTCGCGGATAAACATTTGTCCGTCGACGATGACTGGATGAGGCCAGCTTTCCCCGTTATGGGTAGCAAGTTTGAATTGGCCTAGCAGTTTGTAGGCTTTGGTATCGGTATCGATCAAAGCCATGACGCCATCTTGGTATCTGAAGAAGAGTTTGTT
>CAIJIZ010000276.1 GCA_903820735.1 uncultured Pirellula sp. | reverse complement strand
ACGTGGCCAACGGCCACTACAGATCATCGGTAACCCGAAGTGTAAGCGAGGCATTGGTAACGCGAATCGTGGTGCGGGTCTCCTTGCCCGCACAGGCGAGCATCTGCGAGCCGTCCGCACCATTGGTAACCCGAACCGTCAGGGAGGAATTGCAGTACACGGCTCATCGCCCATACGCGCGCACTGCGTAATCCGCACCGCTGAATAAACCGATATGCCTGAGCAACCGCTGCTGATGTAATGGGCCATTACTCCGCTGCTTCCTCGCTGACGCGTCGGGTTACCATTACGTGGCCAACGGCCACTACAGATCATCGGTAACCCGAAGTGTAAGCGAGGCATTGGTAACGCGAATCGTGGTGCGGGTCTCCTTGCCCGCACAGGCGAGCATCTGCGAGCCGTCCACAACAACGCGACGTACGCACTACGTAAGTGTGCAGTGCGTAGGGTGCACTGGGTACGAAGGGCGTTTAGGTTATCGCCTAGGCGGCAGGGGGTTCGACGCGTGGCATCGATTCGATGACCTTGTCGATCAATCCGTACGAGCAAGCTTCTTCGGGATCCATGAAGCGATCGCGATCAGTATCTTTCTCGATCTTCTCTAGGCTTTGACCGCAATGCTTGATCAAGATCTCATTGAGACGGCGCTTGGTGCGCCGAAACTCTCTTACATGGATCGAGATTTCCTCTGCCGTTCCTTGCATGCCAGCGAGTGGCTGGTGAATCATGATGCGGGAGTTCGGTAGCGAATACCGCTTGCCCTTCGCTCCGGCAGTCAGCAGCACCGCACCCATGGATGCAGCTTGGCCGATACAGTAAGTTGCCACATCGCAAGAGACGAACTGCATCGTATCGTAGATCGCCATCCCGGCGCTGACGCTACCACCGGGGCTGTTGATGTACATGTGGATGTCGGCTTTGGGGTCATCCGATTGAAGAAACAACATCTGAGCGACCAACGCATTGGCGATCTCGTCGTTGACGTCGGTCCCCAAGAAAATGATACGGTCTTTCAGCAAACGGCTGTAGATGTCGTAGACGCGTTCTTCTCGGCCACTTTTTTCGATGACATAGGGAATCAATGGCATTGTCTAATCCTTGCTTACCAACGAATGGTTTTAAACCGACTCAAGTAATAGTTGGGAACCGATGTTTCCAATCGAAAAACCGCTTTTACGCGTTACTTGTCTTCCGATTGTGTCTTGGTCAATATCTCGTCGACGATCCCGTAAGCTTTCGCTTCGAGGGCGGTCAAGAAGTAATCGCGATCGGTATCGAGGGCAATTTGTTCGGCTGATTTGCCGGTATGCTTTGCCAAAATATCGTTGAGTTGTGTTCGCAACCTCAAGATTTCGTTGGCTTGGATCTCGATGTCGGAGACTTGACCTCGTACGCCACCGTGTGGTTGATGGACCATGACGGTGCTATTTGGCAAGCAGTATCGTTTGCCGGCGGTACCACCTGCTAGGAGAACCGCTGCACCGCTGGCGGCTTCGCCGACGCAGTAGGTCGAAATGGGGCAGCTAAGCATCTGCATTGTGTCGTAGATCGCAAGCGTTGCGCGAACTTCGCCACCCGGTGAGTTGATGTAGAAGTGAATGTCTTTGCGGCGATTCTCGCTTTGCAAGTACAACAACTTCATAACCAATTCGTTCGCATTTCCGGCGTAGATTTCTCCTTGGAGGAAAACGATGCGATTCTCTAGGAGCAGATCCCCAAGGGTCATCTGTCGTTGCCGCTGATAGCTCTGGTATGCGGAAGCGTTGTGCAGTGGCGGCATGCTGGAAAACTCGTTCACGAAAAGGTTCCTTTCACAAAAGAAGCGGACCGAATTGCCATGTATCTTTAGCATTCACTCGTCTTTGACAAGGGCAGCGCCGCAGGAATCTTGCTCAGAGCACCATTTTCCCAACGATTCTCTGCGGAAAACAGAGATTTCGTAGCAGGATTCAGCAAGACAAGATCAGGCTTGTCGAAGGACTTCGCAGACACGTTGAAAATCTGCTGGCAGTGGCGAGGTGATTCGCAAGGCTTGCTGTGTCTTCGGATGGGTGAACTCGATTTCGTGGGCATGCAAGGCTTGGCGGGTTAACACGACTTCGCTGTCCTCTGGACGCAGCGGTAATCCTCTCGCTAAACGGCGATGCAGTTGGCCTTGGGTGATCTGCGCATGTCCTGCATAAAGTCGATCGCACAAGACGGGGCAACCGATATGAGCCAAGTGCAATCGGATCTGGTGCGTGCGGCCTGTCTTGGGGAAAACTCTCAATAAAGCGTAACCGGGGAATCGTTCGACGACTTCGAACTGTGTCTCGGCATACCGACTGCTTGGATGCCCACTACGTATCGCCATCTTCTCTCGTTGATAAGGATGGTGGCCGATGGGCTGAATGATCCGGTCTCGATCCCGGTCCAATTGTCCAGAGACGATTGTCATGTAGGTCTTATGAACCTCTCTGGCTTCGAACTGCGCACAGAGTTTGTAGTGCACTTCGTTGGTCTTGGCGATGACGATCACACCGCTGGTCTCGCGGTCAAGCCTATGGACGATTCCAGGTCGTGTAGGACCTCCCGCGTCGCTCAGTTGTGCAAAGTGGTGCGCGAGGGCGGCAGTAAGTGTCCCTGACCAATGTCCCTTCGCAGGATGGACGACCATTCCGGGTGGCTTGTTGATCGCGACTATGTAGTCATCTTCGTACAAGATGTCCAACGGGATCGCTTCGGGGATCGGTCCTGCGGTCGGGGGTGGTGGCAAATCGATCACATGGACGACTTGGCCAGGAAAAACGTGAAACGCTGGTTTGACTGGTCTGCCGTCGACCAAGACTTGGTCGAGCGCGACCACTCGCCTCAAAAATACCCGACTGTAGCCGTCTATCTTGAGCGTTAAATACAGATCGATACGCGTATCGGCGTGTTCTTCTTCCACCGTAAATGTGAAGCTCTTGGGCTCGGGTGGCTTCACCGCTGCCGATGAGCTCGGATCCAGGCTAGCGTCGGCGTCTGCCGCATCGAGATCCGCCGATTCAGTGTCTTCCACATCGGGCAATACGATATCGTCGAGTGGCAACAACGGTCCTCTGCGAGGGGTTTCTCCTCGCTTTCGACTCCGTTTGCTCTGAAGCCCTTCGTCAGCCCCGTCGCTCGATTCGTCCCGACCCTCAGGCTCACCGCTGAAGAAATT
>CAIJIZ010000275.1 GCA_903820735.1 uncultured Pirellula sp. | reverse complement strand
GTTGGCTTTGGTGGCCCTCTTTACAATCGTTTTGCTGACGATGTTTTTCGGAATGATCTTCGTGCACGCATGGTTGCTTTTCCGGTGGAATAAAGTCGCTTTCTGGGATGGGTGGAAACGCGATTCAAAGCCAGAGCGAATTGGGTTTATTGATCTGGTCGCCTTTGCCGGCTGCGTGATCATGGCACAGTTTTTGGCGGTGGGTATAGCGGGAGTGAGGCAAGAAAAAGAGATCCTGGTACCCTCTGCCGAACAGACCAGTCCATTCCCTGGATCGCCTGTTGAGGGGGCCATCGGAGGACCGGTCGGCTCGATCGTTACCAGGTTTATTGGCGCTAGAAATACACTCCCCGAGTCGAACAATCCTGTTGTGGCTACCTACGCCATCGGCAAGGATGGCTCGAAAAACGAAGGGAATGGTGCAAGCGAGTTTTCGACTCCTTCGGCATGGAATGCGTTTGTGATGTCGTGTGCGTTCATCCTCGCAGCAGCGGGGTCGGTATTTTTGGTGCAGCATCGCACGGGTGGGTCGGCTTGGCGATTGGGTATGGTTTCCAAGGAGCTTGGAAAGGATATTTGGATTGGTGTGTTGGTGTTTCTCTGGGCCACACCAATCGTCTTGGTTGTCTCGAGCTTGGTCGGACAGTGGACTCAAGTCGAGTACGAGCATCCAGTGATCGATGCTTTGAAAGAAGACCCTATGACCTTCCCACTTTTGTTTTTTAGTGCGGGGATCGCGGCGCCATTATGGGAAGAATATGCGTTTCGCTTTTTGCTGATCGGGTGGATCGACACGATTCGCCAGTTTCTCGGTCGTATGGACTTTAGAAACTTCTTCCTACTTTTGACGGGTAACCCTGTTGGTAAATTCGCCAATGAATCGAGTGATGACCAAGAACCAAGCTTGGTTTGGGCACAAGTCGCCGGCGAGAGAGATGTGCAGGACGCTTCAAGCAACGGATCGGGGTATCCTCCGTTTTGGGTTGCGTTAGCTAGTGGCACCCTTTTTGGGCTTGCGCACTTCGAATACGGCGTTAGCTGGGTGCCATTGATTGTGTTAGGCACAATTATGGCGAGAGTTTATCAGCTTCGGCGAAGTGTTGTTCCTTGCATTGTGATCCATGCGTTGTTCAATTCGATGAGTCTTATGGGGCTCGCAACGGGAATGATTCTCAAGGATTTTGCACCTGAGCCCGGCTTGCTTTGGTATTTCTGCGGTTAGCTATCGCCACCGCAGAATGCTTGCAAAACGCTAGTTCTTGACGGCAAGAAGCCGTTTTCTCTGGGGATATTCTGCGCTTCTTGGATAGTCGCGGATCTTGGATAGTCGCGGATCTTGGATAGTCGCGGATCTTGGATAGTCACGGATCCGGGAATTTGGTAAAGGGAAGTTGGTTCAGGGAGGTTGGTATAGGGGAGAGTTGGGTAGGGCAGAGGATATTTGCCGGGAATCAGACATTAACACGGATAGATCTCAGGGTGGGTACTAAGAGACCGGATGGATCGACGATGAAGTCTAAAGAGTCGAAGGGAGCCCCGGCATCGAATGAGGCGCCCCCGGTGATAACTGGGGATGAAGTGGGTGTTGATTCGCAGGTTAACGATGCGAATCCTCTCAAGGTTGCCGGCAAGCGTGGTGGGATCGCATTCTTGGCTAGTTTTGTGATTCATTTGATTTTGCTTTTGAGTCTCGCGATCTGGACTGTTGGGCTTGGAGGTGGTTTGGGAGAGGGTGGGTTATGGATCGAGTCTGGAGAGCCCGGCGGGGAGGCGTTGAGCAGTTTTGAGATCGATAGTTTCTCGATGGATGAAGCGCAGGACGATTCGCAGGGAGACCCTGTCAAGTTATCGAATCCTCAGATGCAGCGTGAGATGCTGGATCGAGTTGCCGATTCGCAGGATCAGGCAACAGAAGTACAGGAGTTTGGATCGGATCAAGCGTTACAGGCTTTAGCAGCATCGACATCGGGCGGATCTCAAGGATTGGGTTTTGCGGAGACCTCCATAGCGGGAAGGTCTGGGGCGAATAAAGCAAAGCTTGTGCGTGAGAATGGTGGTAACGAGCAGAGTGAGCAAGC
>CAIJIZ010000274.1 GCA_903820735.1 uncultured Pirellula sp. | reverse complement strand
TGACCGAGCTCGGGAAAGAGTTCGCTGATCCAAAGACCGCTTTTCCCTTTTTGTTGAAAACTCCAAGGTGAAGGTAGCAGCTTTGCGCCGTTCGCTCTTCCGACTTTCCCTGCGTCTTTTTCCAACTGAGGCTTGTAATCGAATGTGTCGATGTGCGATGGGCCACCTTGCATGCACAAGAAAATTACTCGTTTTGCTTTCGCAGCGAAGTGAGGAGCTTTTGCGGCAAGTGGATTGGTGCTTGATCCTCCAAGTCCATCAGAGCGATTCCCTTCGTCGGCCAGCGCACGCCGTGCTTCGGCTGTGCTCAGCGATGCGAAGGCAAGGTATCCGAATCCGGCCGATACGTGTCTCAGTATTTCGCGTCGAGTATTCATGAGTGTTCGGAGTGGAAAGATGGAAAGATAGGGGGTTGCAAGACTGGAGAGTTGACCGTGGAGAATTGACAGTGGAGAGTTAGCGAATCAATCGGAATTCAGAGGAGCCGAGTAGCGATTGGCACATTTGACTCCAAGCTTGAAAAGCGATTTCCTCGAAACGATCTGGACGTTGGGCACGGTTTGCATCGGATTGCGGGTCACGTTCAAGTTCCGATTTGGCTTTGCTAAGGTATTCCAACGATGCGTTTAGTTCTCGATTCGATGGAGAGCGTCCATAGGCGAGTTCGAAAGCCATGGCGACGCGACCGCGAGAATCTTTGGTTGAGCGAATTACTCGCCGAGCGAAGTTATCGCTTAGTTCAAGGACGAACGGGTTGTTAAGCATGTAAAGGGATTGTTCGGCGGTGTGCGACGTTTCCCTCGTTCCGACAACAAGGCTTGGTTCCGCAAAATCGAAGGTGTCCAGGGCTCGGACGAGACCATTGCGTACGATGGGCAAGTAAACCGAACGATGGTAATTGGGAAGTTCCAGAGGGTTGATGTTTGGGTTGCGAAAACCTCCCATTCCCAAAGGCCCCGGCATACCCTGTGTACCTGGCCTACCTGGCATACCTGGTGGGTTGGAAGGTGAGTTTGGATTAGCAAGAATCAACGGGATATTCATTGGTCCATTCGGGCCGATAGTCGATGAACCAAAGGTTGCCACGATCGACCCTCGAGGTCGCTTTGAATCGAGTAGCCCACTGACGGCAAGCATTGCATCGCGGATCGCTTCGGCTTCCAAGCGTTTGACGTTTGCCCGTGCGATCCATAGGTTTTCCGGGTCCGACTCAAGTCGATCTTGATCGCATACCGAGGAAATTCGATAGACTCGCGATGTTACGATCTTGCGAATCAGCGCTTTGGTTGACCAGCCGTTTTGGACAAGCTCTGAAGCGAGTAGGTCTAAAAGTTCGGGGTGGGTAGGTTCAGGCCCGGAAGCACCGAAGTTGTCTGGTTCTCGCACGAGGGCTTGTCCAATCAAGTGTTGCCAAACTCGGTTGGCATAGACGCGTGGCGTTAATGGATTCTTTTCGGAGACAAGCCATTTAGCGAATTCAAGTCTTCCGGAAGAATTGGCAGGAAGGCGTACCGGTAGGTTGCCGAGAACTTGGACAAATCCTCGGGGTACTTCTTGGGCGGGTTGGTTGATTTCGCCGCGGACAAGGATTCTGGCGTTCTGTGGAGCAACACGATCTTGGGTACCCATGCATAGCGACAGTGGTCGGCCTTGAGAATCGACGCTTTGGATCCGGTCGGAGAGTTGCGCGACGACTTGTTCGAGGATGTTTGGATTCAGCAAGCGATCATTCGGGGCGGGTTGTTTGCCGGATCGCTGTAGACGTCGGGCTTCGACAAGATCCTTTTGGCGTTGCTCGAGATCATTCTTAAGACCTGCAAGCTCCGTTTCTGGGATCGGTTGGCCGATCGGGTGGGAATCTTGGGCAGGTAGAACGATCCAATTCGAGGGTTGTCGATTGCGGTTGCTTCGAACACCGCCGTAAAACGTTTCAGTGCTTTGGAAGATTCCGGCTAGGGCGTAGTAATCGGTTTGTGGGATGGGATCGAATTTGTGATCGTGGCATCGAGCGCATCCGACGGAGAGTCCGAGAACGACGCGCGTAGTGGTGTCTATTTGTTCGTCGACTAAATCCGCTTGAAATTGCCTTGGGTTCTGCTCCGTAAGGCTTTTGGGGCCCACGGCGAGAAAACCTGTCGCGATCAGGTGCTCGTTCCATTCCTCGTCGCTCGAGGCAGGCAACAGGTCCCCTGCGATCTGCTCGATAAGAAAGCGGTCATAGGGCTTATCTTTTCGGTAGGAGTCAATGACGTAGTCGCGGTATCGCCAAGCAGTTGGAAACGCCACATCGGATTCTTTACCGCTCGATTCAGCAAATCTTGCGACGTCGAGCCAGTGACGGCCCCAACGCTCGGCATAAGCATCCGACTCGAGCAATGTGTCGGCGAAGGAAGCGATTGCATTCGTAGGGTTTTCAATCCAGTTTTCTTTGAACGCAGCGAGTTGGTTTGGAGTGGGGGGTAAGCCGGTGAGGTCAAAGCACAAACGTCTTGCAACCGCGTTTGAGTCCGCTTCGGCATTGGGTTGTAGAGCGTGGGATTCCCAACCGCGAGCAATTAGGGTATCGATCGTGGTGTTGGATTCAGGTGCAGCGAGGGGTTGAAATGCCCAGTGCGATCTCCCCTTCTGAATATCCTCGTGGGTTACTTTGGAATGGACAACGACCCCTTCGTTGATTCGCGGATCGGGGGCGCCCATTTCGATCCAGGTTTTGAAGTCATTCAAAATGGAATCAGGGAGTTTGCCGTTGGGAGGCATACGATAATCTTGATAGTTCATCGCGTTCCACAAGATACTCTCTTCCGGTTTACCGGGTACGACCGCCGGTCCCGATTCTCCGCCTGAGTAGAGCGCATCTCGGCTGTCGACACCAAGTCCCCCGCGGATGCTCTGGCCGTCGGCGCTATGGCACTTGTAGCAATGCTCAATCAGAACAGGTCTGATCTTGGTTTCGAAAAACGTGACTTGTTCGGTTGTTAGTTTTTCGGAGGTTGCATTGGAATCCAGATCGCTCTGTTGGCTCATCGCCTTGTGCGTCGGAGAGCACAAGGTCAACGTGCAGGCGAGGATCGCGGATAGCTTGTACACGAGGAATCTTAGTGTATGGCTCATGGTTAATCGTTATGCCTTATTTGCTGCCGGGTCAGCTTGTGGGCGTCTTGGCTGGATGTTTTGTCCACCTGTACCTGGACGATCGGGACGATTGCCTGGGCGCATGCCTTCGAGTCGTCGCATCGCTTGTTCGATTTCAGAGCGATCGATTTGTCCATCGTTGTTTTGATCGATGTTGCTGAGTCTCTCTCGCATTTGGGGAGGGATTTCATCATCGGTGAGTTTTCCATCTTTGTTCTGGTCGCGGCCTTCGAACATCCGCATCATCAGTTCTGGGTTTGGCGGATTGTTGGGTTGGCCACCCGGAGCGAACATTGGCATTTGAGTCGGATCGGGTCGCATTTCCTCGGCGCTGAGAATTCCATCGCCGTTTTTATCGAGTTTGATAAGGGACTTCGAAGCATTTTCGATTTCTGCTGGGGAGAGTTGGCCGTCTTCATCGACATCGAGCGTCTTCATCACAGGCAGGTTTCGAAAAAATAGAGCCATCGCTTGCGGGGAAATCCCTCCCCCACCTGGTCGGCCTTCACCCATGGCACCCGGTCTGCCTACGCCGTTTTGGCCCGGACGATTTCCCCCTCCAGGGCCTCCCTGCCCCCCTCTTCCTTGCCCGGGTCTTTGCAGCATCCCTGGTCTTTCGCGGTTAGGTCTATCGGCATTGGGACGCTCGCCATCTGCCCGTTGACCATCTGACCGTTGACCATCGGGTCGCTGGCTGTCGGGTCGTTGGACATTTGGATCTTGGTTGCCAGCCGGAGTTTTGTCGGGATTGTCTCCCGAAGCGGGCACCGGGTCTTGCGCGACGGCACAATTGCACAAGGACGAATCCACCAGAAAGCCGGTTGCGAAGATTGGTACGCAAATGGCGGCATTCGAGCTGCTTACCGCGGCCAAAGCGATTTTTTTCCAGGTGTGGCGGTTGGATCGTTTCATGTTTCTGCAATCTTGGAAGAACTTTAAGGTGCAAACTGTTCGGCTTGGAGGTATCCGATACGGAGCCTCCTTCTATACAATACCGTCATCGATTCGGGCACATCCACGGAACTCGGTCGGCATTTTTGGGATTTTTAGATTTATCCGGTTGATGAAAATTCCCGTTGTTTTCATCTTCGAAATCCCACGTATTCTTAATGAAATCAGCATTTTCACTCACGTCGAAAGGAAATGTATCTGAGCATGTCCGAGCCGACCGAGTCCAAGAGCCAGAGTGCTGAGAGTGCTGAGAGTGCTGAGAGTGCTGAGAGTGCTGAGAGTATCGAGATCCGGACCGTGGAAGGGATGACGGATTATTTCGAGTCGGTTCGCCTTCGACTCGAGAAGATTGTCCGTTTCCGAATGGATCCGATTTTTCGGCCACGGATGGATGTAAGTGACGTTTTGCAAGAAGGCTACATCGAGGCTTTGCGACGATTTGATCATTGGCCTCAAGATGGAAGTATCTCTTTGTTCATTTGGTTGCGGCAGCGCGTCTTGCAGGCCCTTTGGGATATGCAACGCTTGCACAGCCGCGATAAGCGATCGGTGCAGCGCGAACGCTCCTTGCCCGAAAGCTTCTCCCCGGATTCCACATGCCTTTCGCTTGCGAGCTATTTAGCTGATGACTTGACTTCTCCAAGCCAAGTAGCGGTTAAGGGAGAGGATCGCCGGGGCTTGTACGCGGCCCTTGAGAAAATGAGTGAGATAGACCGCGAAGTGCTAGCCCTTCGGCACTTCGAGTATTTAACGAATCAAGAAGCGGCACAGGCGTTAAACCTAACCGCGACGGCGGCGAGTAATCGCTATGTTCGCGCTACGATGCGGCTTGCTCAGATCCTTCAGACTGACAACCCTAGCACCCAAGATCCCTCGCAGGAGGGGGCTTAGATGAACAGCGAGAATAATGAACAACGGCATCCTTTCGAAGAACTGGCCGAAGAGTTCTCATTGAAAGTTCGCAACGGACTTACTCCGAGCATCGATGAATATGTCTCGATGCACCCGCAGTGGGCTCACGAGATCAAAGCCATTTTTCCATCGCTGCTGTCGCTCGAACAAGCCTCTTCGGAATCACCGATTGAACAAGATGCATCTGCGTACCGCACGATGATTTTGGATGCTACGTTACCTCTCTCGCAAGGGAGTAGTTCGCAGGAGCTCAATTCGAACCGTAATAATTCGCATGGTTCCCAAGCCGAACCGGCACCGAGGTCCTTCGATGATTTTCAAATCGTACGGCGTATCGGACACGGTGGGATGGGGATTGTCTACGAAGCGATCCAGCGATCGCTGCAAAGGCGCGTAGCGCTGAAGGTGATTAACGAAGCCGCATCTTCGAAAGAGCAGCATCGGCAGCGGTTCAAGCGGGAGGCGGAGGCGGCGGCTGGATTGCACCACACCAACATTGTCCCGATCTATGGGATCGGCGAAGATCACGGATTGCAGTACTACGCAATGCAGTTGATCGAAGGAGTTACTCTTGCGGATATCCTTGAATCGATTCGCCAACGTGGTAAAGACTCGGATGAGAATGTCACGCTCGCCGAGAATCAAGCTGGTACGCTTGCCGAGCGACTTGTTTCGGGAAAGCCGACCGAGGAGTTCAGTCAGTCGGTAGTATCATCAAATCCCTCGGGACGCAGTGCAAGCACTTCGGCAACTTCGGGGCTGACTGGAATGTTACCGAGGCATTATTTCCGGAACATTTCTCGCTTGATGGTGAAAGTTGCCAATGCGATCGATTATGCGCATAGCGCCGGAGTCTTGCATCGAGACATTAAGCCGAGCAATTTGTTGCTTGATCATACAGGTACGATTTGGGTGGCTGACTTTGGGTTAGCCCGTCGAGAGGACTTGGAAAGCCACACGCAATCGGGTGAAATTTTAGGGACCTTGCGATACATGGCCCCTGAGCAATTCCGAGGTATCAGCGATCAACGAAGCGACATTTACGCTTTGGGTTTGACCCTCTTTGAGTTACTGACCCTTGCGCCTGCTTTCTCTGCTCCTAAGCAACGATTGCTTGATCCGACCAACCATAGCAATATTGTTTTTGGCCCTCAAGAACGACGCGCAGTACCTTCGGATTTGCAGACGATCTTGCTGAAAGCTTGTGCGTTCGAGCCTAATGCTCGTTATCAACGAGCTAGGGATTTCGAAGAAGACTTGAAACGATTTTTGGACGACCGACCGATCCTAGCAAAACGAGCAAGCTGGCTTGATCATTCATTGCGGTGGGCAAGGAGGAATCCCGCGATTGCTTCGATGGCTGGCGCGGTCTTCGGGTTG
>CAIJIZ010000273.1 GCA_903820735.1 uncultured Pirellula sp. | reverse complement strand
GCTTGGTTCCGGCTCTTCGCCGTGCTCGTGCTCGCCTGACTGATTGTACTCGCTCAATGTTTCCGAGACACCATCGAATTTCATCGCCATCCGAGTCAACATCGCGACAATACGAGCCAGCTTGGATTTTAATTCGTGATCCGTTTCCCGACTCATGCCACCGGAAACAACAAGCACATCTTGAATCGCAGCGCACTCTAAAGCCGAACCACGTGCGATAAACGTCAAGCCGATTGTGGTCGAAGAAGTGTTCTGTCATGCTTGCCCCATTTCGATTACGAGCACAAGCACCGTTTCACTGAGCACGAGCACGATATGTTACTCCATGCCCGAACTTGTGTTTAAACGGATCAGCCTAAACTCTGTAGACCGCTCCAATGCGGCCTATCACGCAAGCTAGCATCGATCTTAAGTTGGATGATATCAGGCACTTGCGAGCGGATCAGGAGTTTTGTGGGGTGATAGGCTGTTTCGATCGATCCTCGCCATCCCCACGCTTCAAAACATCACCCCATTCGTTCAAATTCTACCGCATCCACAGGTGTAGATCGGGCCAGAACTTAAATATTCAAAACCCCAGTCGAGGAAGTCCTTGATCTTGCATCGGCAAGATTTCAAAGCATAAGGCAGAGGGTGTGCAGCGTGTTCGGTGTGTTTGGTGTGTTCGGTGGTTGTTTGCATCCCCATGCTCTGAAATATCGCAAAGGCGGAATAGAGAATTGAGAATGATCCACCTCTAGGCGATTCAAGCTCTTCTCCATTCCTAATTCCCTATTCATTGTTTTCCAAGACGGGCGGCGGTCGTTACTTCACCATCAGAACCTGCGGCGGCATCCAGGTACCGTCGAGTACGGCCTGATCCGCCCAGTAGACGCGGATGTAGAGTGAGAACTTGCCGTCCGGCGCGGGTACCCAGTTACTTTCCTTGTCCTTGCCAGGAGACGTAGCGCCGAAATACAAGGTGAGCGAACCGTCTGGGTTGTATTTCAGGAACGATTTGCTTTTGGTGCCCAGCGAGTAACGCTTCAGCATGTTCGCATGGAAGACATGTTTCTCGTTGTAGAGAGTCAGCGACCAGAAGCCTTTGACCGGTGGTTCCTGGCCTTTCGCGAAGGTCACGGTGTAATTGTTTTGGCCGTGGAGTTGCTGGCCTTCGCTGTCGTAATCGCGGTAAATGTACTTCGTCTCGTCAGGCTTGTTATCATACATGTTCGACTTGGCGGTGGCGGTGCGGTTGAGGTAGTCGGTGCCCCATTGCGCATTGTTCACGGGTGAGAACCAGCCATTGCCAGCGGAGCGACCGTTGTATTTCCACTGGAACATCGGGTCAATTATCTCCTTGTCGGCCGCGACGAAAGCTTCAACCAACGCCTGCTTGGTCGCCGGGTCTTTCTCCGCAGCCTCGAATACGGAATTGATCCAGGCGTAAAGGGCTTCCTCACCGGGAAGCGGGGAAACGAGTTTCATCACTCCAGGAAGCTGGTCGTAGAACCTCTCCGGAACGACCCACTTGGTCTCGCCCCCCGGACCTGCCGGTGCCGGGAAGTTCGGCAGCTTGCTCCAGTCCGTGCTCTTCATCTTGCCGTCGAACTGGCTGAGCGGATAAAACATGACCTGATTGACCAGCGGCTGAACAGCCTTAGTATCCTCGGCAGTGTCTTCCTTAAATATGCGTGGTATAGCAAATCCCAACTCCGTTGAAGAATGCACCACCGCCGTGATGCCAGCAGGCGTCTGACCTTTCCAGTTCGGTCCCACCATCATGTAGAAGCCGGGCTTGGTGCTGTAAGGCTTGCCGATTTCGGCAATTTCATCCGTACGCGCGTCATACAACGCATAAACCCAAAAGCGATTGCCAAAATCCGGCACTTGAAAAACCACCGGTTCTTCGTCAAGCGCGAAATACCCAGCGCCATACACAACGTCTTGGTTGGGACAGGTGACGAAGGTTTGCTCCGGCTTGACGTAATCTGTCAACATACTCGTTTGGCCAATAGGCGCCATGGGTACCATGCCGCCGTTGAGACCGGCCACGTTGCCGTTCTGGCTGGTCACATAGGCGAATCCGGCCCGGCGGTTGTGCGAATTGACCATAGGATAGCCCCAGACATAGGCCATGCGGCCGACCATCTGAACGTATTCCTTAGTCATCAAAGTGCCAGCGGCTGGGCCGGGAACATCGGCGGGGGTTTTGGGCAACGGCACTTGCTGCGCTTGTGCAGTCGTAAAAGCCAGCACGCATGCAAACGCAGCGGCGATGAACATAGGTATTCGTGTGGTTTTCATCGGGAACTCTATTTTTCAAGGTGTGATGGAACGCTTTAATGCCAGCGAAGCTCCAGGCATGGCCCGAGCGCGAGAGGATAGTATCATAAACTAGCACACCACAAAACCGAACCACACGCGCGCGAAAAATCAATTACGACCCTTTTGACTTGGCTTACCATTACCTTCGGCCATAGTAAAGGAGAGCGATTGCATGGTCGCTTCGATTGATCCGTCGGAACACTAATTGGCCGTGCTAAGAGATCTCACTGAGCCAAGTACCGCAACCGGGGCGATGCGAGCAGCGATCCAAGTGTCGGCAAACTGACGAAAAAAACCAAACCAGTTTGCAAGTGATCCTGGGCCTGAGTTGCTACCCTAAATTGCAACCACGGGACATACGGACAACACGGAAACATATCCAAGCACCTTCAAGCCTTCCTTCCGTGTGTTTCGTGTGCTCCGTGTGCTCCGTGATTGCCTAACACCCTGGTTCGTTGACCTTCGGCGACAGGAGCGAGTTTGTGGTCGCATTATATTTGTGGTTGCAGCATAGCGGAGTGAGCCTGCTACTTTCTCACTGACGACTCAACATGGCCACGATTCCTCCAATCGATCCGGGCTTGCAAGTAATCCCCACCACCTGGGCTGAATCATCCGGACGAATACTTACCGATTTTCCATCTTGGTTTCCCCTCGGATCGTTCCCTAATTGGTGTAAAATCCCT
>CAIJIZ010000272.1 GCA_903820735.1 uncultured Pirellula sp. | reverse complement strand
CCCATAACTCGAACGTGGGGAGCCACAATCTTCGCTTGGACCGGAAGCGGAGCGGAGTTGGAATTGCTCGAGGGAAGATTGAAATAATACTGATGAAATTCCAACCCGTCGACGAGGTTACCGAGCGCTTCAGGTTCAAAGCAAGTAAGGGTTGGGCAACAAAGTTCGGTATAGGTCTCCCAGTCCCCGTCAATAATGCAAACGAGTAGCTTTTGGGTTAGTTCAAGGATTGTATCGCGATCGGATGCTGTAGTCATATCAGTTGATAGGTTCGGAAGTGGTACGGTTAAAAAGATTCGATAGCAGGAGTCGACGAAAAGTTCGCGCCTGCGGAACGCATCGGCCCCTATTGTACCGATCATTGGCTTGATCGCTGCCGAAGGTTGCTCACAGAGGGTGCCGAATCGAGCGAAAAGAAGTTTACGGGTCAGTTTTTCGGGTATTTGCAGGTTTTTCGGACAGCTACAGCAGTTTTTATCGAGCTTGTAACCACTCTTCCACGATGATCGTTGGGTGGATTCCGACTGGGAAGAGCGAGCACCGAAGGACGCTTGGTGGTTCGAACTCCTTTTGGTCCTTCCCTGGAAATCCTTGATCTTGCTGCTAACCTTACTCGCGGCCGCAGCCCTGTATTCGCTAATCGAGCACCGGTTCATCGCATTCGACTAAGTATTACCAAAATACAACTTCCGTCATCGATGACTTCAATTCCCGCTTGCCTCGCCGCCTCGCTAGCTTGCCGGTCCTCCGCTCCGGGCTGCATCCAAATAGTACTGACTCCGATCGCAATCGCTTGCTTGACGACATCTCGTGTCACCTCCGGTGGAGTCACGATCGAAAGAGCTTGTGGAACGACAGGTAGGGAAAGCAAATCGGGATAGGCAACCTGGCCTTCGACTTCTGCCGATCGTGGATTGATCGGATAGACGTTTCGTCCCGAATCGTGAAGGGCACGATAGATAATGTTTCCGTATTTCTCGCGTTGCGTAGAAGCTCCGGCGACCGCAAATGTAGTCGCTTTCAAAAACGCCTCGCGGATATCTACTTCATGGGACCCTTGCATGGTATTGTTCGACCTTGTGCTATTGGATGTGGGACGATGACTCGCTTGATGCGCATCTAGCTTACGTGCTGCTGCGAATGCCTGCCCTGGCAGCCTAACTCATGCGGCTGCTAACTCACGCTACTACCAACTCATGCGACTACCGATTATCCCGATAAGCTTGATGGCATTGAACACACTGATTCTTGATGATAGCCCAATTGATTCGGAGTGCTTCGATGTGAACGTTTGATAGTTGTCCACTGTTTTTTTCGATGGGCTGATGCAGCATATTTTCCAGACGCCAAGCTGCCAATTGGGAAGCTTGCAGCATCTCATTGAATTCACTGGGATATGATTTGGTGACCTCTAGACGAAGCATTTCCTCATAGTGTTCCCGCAGAAGCAAAGACTCACTTGGATAGTCCGTTGATGATTTCAGCTTGGCTAAATTCCAGTCAGCTTCTGAGAGTTGTTGCAGATGCGTAAAGGTCTCTTCAAGATGAACCATGGCATCGACCAAAGGGGCAATCGGAGCGACTGATGGAAAGTCAGATGAAACGACGGCAAGTCGGTCGACGGAAAATAGCTCGGTGTCTTTTACGGCTTGGTATAAGCCTTTGTAGTTGCGATTTGTGCCGGCAAGCTTTAGTACAGCTTCTGCTTGGACTTGGTCGATGATCCCTTGAGCCTTACAAGCGGCGGCAGCGGCAGCAGGACTTCGGTGTTTCCCGTGGTGGCAATGAAAGTAAATTGGACCGGGTAGTTGCGAGATCGCTTTTGCGAGTCGCTCGATGGTCTGCGTTGGAATCCCATCGTAACCATGAGGGATATGCACATAGCGCAATCCGACGTTTTTGGCAGCTTCGACATCGGGTTTTGCTCCATCGACACTGAGAATCGTCTGGACACCGAGTTTCTTTAGTTCATCGAATGACTCAGGACTCTCAGGCAGTCCTCCTGAGTAAATTCCATGAGCGACTTG
>CAIJIZ010000271.1 GCA_903820735.1 uncultured Pirellula sp. | reverse complement strand
CGAGTCAATCGGACCATCCACCCGCGTGTACTACTTCCTTCATAGTCGACGCGCGTGATTCCTTTGAGTTTCGGTTCAACCATTTGCAATACAAGTGACTTCGACAAGCGGAGAATTCGGGGCGTTTGAAATTAAAAAGGCTAGCAGAAAAGAGTCACAAGGATAATCACTCGCAAATGTTCGGTCTACAGTTGAAATCCCTCAAGGGATGAGAGAATTCGAAAACCCCTCGTTCTGGGAGTAAGGTGAGCGAAAACGTTAGATTTCAGACGCAGGGTTTGAGCTGATTACGATCCGAGCGAATTTCGAATTGCAGCTACGATTCCTGCTGCTTTCGTCCAAGTTTCTTCTTCTTCGTGCTCAGCATTGGAGTCAGCCACAATCCCTCCACCGACTTGGAACTGCCACCAACCCATGGAGCAAGTCAACGTGCGAATAGCGATATTCCAGTCCATGTTGGTCGTTGGCGAAACATATCCGAGAGCTCCGCAATATGGACCTCGCGCGGTAGGTTCTAGTTCAGCGATAATTTCCATAGCGCGAACTTTTGGCGCCCCGGTGATACTGCCTCCGGGAAAGACGGCGGCCATGACATCACTGAAGCTTGTCTTGGGTTTGAGGTGTCCGCGAATAGAGCTTACAAGGTGAAGCAAAAACGGAAACGTTTCGACTTCGCAAAGTCGGTCAACGACCAGTGAATCGATTTCGCAGATACGTGAAAGGTCATTTCGTAGCAGATCGACAATCATGATGTTTTCGGAGCGATCTTTGTCGGAATGGATGAGTTCTTCTTCGAGATTTTTATCGCGAGTCGGATCTCCGGTGCGTCGGCGTGTTCCCTTGATAGGACGAGTCTCGATGGATCGGTTTCGGACGCTTATGAAGCGTTCTGGGGATGCGCTAACGATTTGTGCTTGTCCAAGATCGTAGTAGCCAGCGAAGGGTGCTGCGTTGACTTTTCTGAGCCGAAGTGCCAGATCGCTGGCGGAGCATTTGGCTGGACAGAGGAGTCGCTGGGATAGGTTGACTTGGAACACGTCACCGGCCCGGATGTATTCCTTAGCGCGTTCAATAGCAGAGCGATAGGATTGGCTATCGAAATTACCGAGCCAACCACCTCCGAGTCTCGTTTCGAATTGGGAAGCTTTGAGTCCATGAGCCATCGCGTGAAAGTTGGTTTTACCTTCCGGTTTGTGCGAGTCTTGCAAGATATCGGTCTGATGGTTTACGACGAGTTGCCAGAACTGCTCGAGACGGGTCTTCGCGCGGTTGTTTCGTTCTTGCTCAGCAGGCGATTGTTCGTTGTATCGAGCATAGCCTTGTGAGAAGACCCAGCCTTGGTCTTCTGATCCGTCGTGAGAGTGTTTCCAAGCGAAGAGAACGTCGTAGATTCCCAATGAGCATAGGGGAGTTTCGAGTTCATCGAATTCAGGTGCAGGATACTTTTCGAAGCAACGTCCGAACTCGTATGCAAGTAGTCCTGCGATGCCACCTTGGAATGGTACCGGATGAGTCTCAGTGTCGTCGTGTGCAGAATAAGGTAGGGAGACAAGAACATCGTCGCGGTATTGCTCGAGCCAATGGTCGACGGTTGCAAGAGGATCGGCTTGAGGTGTGCGGATGACCAAGGTGTCGATGGGAGCGGCCGCGATGAAACTGTATTCGCTTCGGGGGTCACCTGCGAGTGCGCTATCGAGCCAGATGCAGCCTTTCAGATCGCGCAGTATAGAAAAAACAACCTCCGGGGAGGTACCCGGAGGTAATTTGCGATAGATAGGTTCAAACACAGCGGCCGAATGGTGTTGGAGTGCCATCGTTTAGTGATGGTGGTGATCGTCTTTGAGTAGCAGGGATTCTTTTTTGCCATCGATCGTCACATAGAGTCGGGCTTGAACCCCCTTCTCGTCATCGCCGCTTGCGCCGACCAAGGTGAGCATTTCTTGGTCTTTTGCTTGGAAAACAGAGCCAGCGATTTTGGCGGATTCCAGGGGAGCGAGCGTGTACTTCTTTTCTTCTCCGCCGGAGGTGATGACAACTTCGACGGCTTCGATTTTGGCACCAGCGCTGACGAGGTCTTCGAAGTACACTGTCAACAGGTGATTATCGTCGTCGTGAGCCCATTCAAAGTGGGTGGTCGGGTTGGTGTCGAAGTGAGCGACGTGGCCACCGTTTGGTCCGTGTTCGGAATGGCTATGTCCGGCGTGCTCATCCGCTTTGGTTTTCGCTGTCTCGCTGTGGTCATGATCGTGATCATGATCGTGGTCGTGATCATGGCTTGCAGCCGGTTTGTTTTTTGAAACAGATCCGGCGTCACATCCGAGGTAGCAGGGGACGCACAGAAGAAGTCCGAGGGTTAGGATGGATGAGTGTTTCATAGTGGATAGTTGGTGGTTGGTCGAATAGGGGTGGATTGATCAATATAGGATAATTGGACGCGATAGGGCGGAAATACGCAAGTTGGCTTTTGTGGGTTCAGATGTAAGCGGGTCTGTAGGTTTAGGAGGGTGGGGGTTAGGGTTTAGGGAGTTGGTTGTTGGTGCAGTCTGGGTCGGTCGCAGAGGGGGATCCGGTGAGTTCGGTAGGGTGGGTGAAAAGGTATTTCCAGACAGGATCGTGGGAGTAGGACCCGTCCGTATTACGGATTGCGGCTTTTCCTGGGGTGACGCAGCTATGGGCGCGTTTTTCGTCGCCATCGACGTTGGCATTGGTGATGATACGGCGAGAGAATTCATAGGGAGGTGGTAGCGTATCGGCGTTGACGATAGGTCCAAAGGTATTCAGGCCTAGGAGTTCCCAGCTTCGGCAATAGTGATCGCCGGACCAGCCGGAATCGAGGATGTGAGAGAAGCCGAAAAAGCGTTCGCGAGGTGTTGCCGAGTCGAGTGATTGCCAAGTTTCGTATTGGTCTCTTGGGCCACAGAACATTACGACGCGGGCGACGCGTTGATGGATAGCGAATCTCGCTGAGGTAGTGGCTCCGTGAGAAGCCCCAGAAATGATGACTTGATCCCAGCGGATTTGGTAGTTTTCATCGAGGAATTGGTTCCATTGGCTTTGCGGGTCGTGTTGATGAAGCCAGAGTAAGAACAGTCGAGCTCGTTCCTGCATACCGTCAGGGTGATCGATGGCGACCAGTGGGCTGTGGTCTTCTCCGGTGGCGGCTTCGAGGCGAATACGTCCTAACGCCATTGGGTCTTCGGGGTGGGGATCTTTTCCGAAGCGGTTGAACCAACCGTTGGCATAGTGGACTCGCAGGACGTGGAAGCCTTGGTCGGCGAGGAAGTGGAAGAGTTCGGGGCTATGGCCCATCATCCAGATGACAAGTTTATTTTGTTTTTGGGGCGAATTTGGTTTTGATGTAGAAGGCAGAACGCAAGCGTGTCCAATATCGGTCGGTTTGTTATCGCGTTCGAGAAGGAAGTCGATATCGGGATAGGACTTCGTTCGAGGATCGATTTCGCTTGCGCGGGCTGAGAGTTCCACCCAGGTTTTATTCTCAGTGGGATTGGTATTTTGGGCGAAGGCTGGGGCGAGTAGTACTGAGTGTAGCGAAACGAAGAAATTTGTGCATGCGAGAGCGGTTGCTACAAGGTTGGCCATCAGGGTGTGGGGCATTTCAGGGATTTTCCAAGGGTCTTTCGGAGGAATTGGGGCTGTTCGAATGCGTTAGTTTAATCATTTTGGATTGATTTGATCCACATCGAATGATTTGAGGTTGTGGGCTTGGCTAAGGCCTTAAAATTTCAGAAAGTATTTTTCGGTTTGGATATAGGGCTATTTTCGGCTTTGGTTTTTTAGCGAGTCAGGTTGATTGGAACATGGTTCAACGCACACCGGTGGAGAGCAGCAAGAAGATTCCCGTTGGGAAGGTCGAGCGTTGGTTGGTTCCTGCGAAGCGATATTTGCAGATCGAAGCGACCAGTGGGATCATTTTGTTTTTATGTACGTTGATCGCATTGTTGGTAGCCAACAGTCCTTGGGATCATGCTTTTGAGGAGTTCTGGCACACGCATGTGGCGGTGGTGGTTGGTAAGCTCAAGGTAGAGGGTGACTTGGGGCATTTGGTGGTCAATGACATATTGATGACCATTTTCTTCTTTGTGGTTGGTTTGGAAGTCAAGCGAGAGGTGGTCGGTGGAGAGTTGCGCGATCCGCGTAAGGCATTGTTGCCCATCGTCGGAGCGATTGGTGGGGTCGTTACGCCAGCTTTGATTTATTATGCGATGCAGTATGGTCAGGAGGGAGAGCGAGGATGGGCGATTCCAATGGCGACCGACATTGCGTTTGTGGTTGGGATTTTGGCGTTGTTTGGAGAGCGGATACCGTTTGGATTGAAGATTTTTCTATTAACCTTGGCTATTGTCGATGACATCTTAGCGGTGTTAGTGATTGCGACGGTGTTTACCGATTCGATTTCATGGGAGTATCTTGCCGCATCCATGCTGGGATTTGGTTTGGTTGCATTTCTCAATCGCATAGGGGTGCGATCGGTAATTTTGTATGCACTGGTTGGGGTGGGGATATGGTTCGGATTTTATAAGGCGGGTATTCATCCGACGATCGCAGGTGTGGCTTTAGGATTGATGACTCCCGCTAGGGCTTGGATTGCTCGTCGAACGTTTTTGGAAGTGATGCATGATTTTTGGGATCGGATCCAAGCGGACGAGGACGGGGAGGTTACGGAGGAGGCTTCGGGTGCGGGGCATGGCAATAGCCAAGGTGCGGGGCACGGTCACAGCCACGGTGCGGGGCACGGTCACGGTGCAAGCGATGAAATCGTCCCAGTGAATCTGGAGCAGTTGCGTTTTTTGGCTAAAGAGAGCCATTCCCCGCTGCATCGATTGGAGATGGGATTACATCCTTGGGTAGCGTTTGTGATCATGCCGATATTTGCGTTAGCGAATGCTGGGGTGGAATTGGATGCGGTGGCTTTGCGCAGTGGAGTTTCGGTGTCGGTAGCGACGGGGTTAGCGGTCGGCAAGCCGTTGGGGATTTTTTTGTTCAGTTGGATTGCGGTGGGGCTTGGCCTGACCCGTTTACCCTCGGGTGTGAATTGGAAGGTGTTTTTTGGGGGAGCTTGTTTGGGGGGGGTGGGCTTTACGATGGCGTTGTTTCTTAATGCATTGGCGTTTCCCACGGATGAGTTTCCTGTGTTGGAGGGAGCGGGGAAGATTGGGACTTTGGTTGGTTCTGCGATAAGTGCGTTGGTCGGGAGTGGGATTTTGTGGTGGTATACGAAGCGTGAGCGAGTCGGTGAGTGAAGTAGTCCCTCAGTTGGATAGATTTCTCGTGGTGAAGAATTTATTTCGTGTTAAAGAACTAGGTGGGGAAGGATTGCCGAAGTCGAGAATGTCTAGGATGATGTGTGGGTATTGGATGGCCGAGATTCCTTACTCAACACGACGAAACAGCATCGATGACAGAACAAGAATTTTTGCAGCACCATGATTTGGTTCGTAATCCGTTTGTGGATGAAGATGCGCAGACCGACACTGTGTTTCGCGATTTTTGTATCGGCGGGACATTTCATCCATCGTGGAGCAAGGTGGTAGGGGATGCGAAGCAGCCGGCGACGGCGATCGTATTTGGAGCGAAGGGGTCGGGCAAAACGGCGATGCGTTTGCAGTTGATCAATCATGTTTCGCGACATAACGCGGAGCATCCGGATCAGCGGGTATTCTTAGTATGTTACGATGACTTCAACGCTTACTTAGGGCCTTTGGAGGAGCATTTGCCGCGTCGGGTTCGAGGCAATCCGGATCGTGTTTTGGGTGCTTTGCGTTTATGGGATCACATGGACGCACTTATCAGCGAAGGTGTTACGCAGTTAGTCGATCGAATCTTGCAACCTGGTCATGCGGCAACTGCAGCGAGTGCTGTCGGGGGTGGAACGCAAGTCGCGTTGGATTTAGATCGGCTTGATCGCGGGCAGCGACGAGATTTGATGTTGTTGACTGCGATTTATGATCGGTCGAAGTCGAGCAATGTCCGGGACCGTTTTGGAGGATTGAAGCGTAAGTTGCGGTTTCGTTCGATAGGGACTTGGGCTCCATTCGCATTAGGCTTGTTGGTAAGCCTTGTGTCGGCATGGATACTGATTGCTCTGACACAATCTGGAGCGATCACTTTGTTGACCGCTCTGTATTGGGTACCTGCTGTGTTGATCGGTGGTTGGGGGTGGTATGCAGCAAGGTGGTATTTGCGTCATCGTATGGCGGTTCGTGTTCGTCGGAACGTTCGGGTATTGCAGCGAGAGACGAGTCAATTGCGTCCGATGTTGCAGTCATTTCACGCGAAGGAATTGGACGAGCAGCCTGTACCGCAGTCGCAGCGTTCAGACGATCGTTACGCGATGTTGGAGAAATTCCAATTGATCTTACGTACTCTGGGATACCCGGGGATGATTGTGATCATCGATCGGGTCGATGAGCCGGATTTGATCAATGGGCAAGCGGATCGGATGAAGCAGTTGGTGTGGCCGTTGATGGACAACAAGTTGCTCAAGCATGAGAGTTTTGGGATCAAGATGTTGTTGCCAAGTGAGTTGCAACCTTATGCGGAGCGTGAGACACGCGAGTTTCATGAGCGGGCTCGATTGGACAAGCAGAATGTCGTCGCATCGTTTGATTGGACAGGAGAGGCGCTTTATGACTTGCTGGCATCTCGCATGAAGGCTTGTGCGGTCAGCGGTACGAGTCCTTCACCTCGTCGGTTTTTTGCAAGTGATGTTTCAGAAGGTCGTCTGATAGCGGCGTTACAGTCGTTGCGAACGCCTCGCAACGTGTTTAGATACTTGTATCAGTTAATTGCCGAACATTGCAAGCGTTATCGATCCGAAGCTCCGAACTACGAGATATCGAGCGAGTTGTTCGAAAGCAATTTGGCTTTGTATCAAGCCGAAGATAGGCGCAAGTCGTAATGGGGCGGGGACCGGTTGATACGGATTCGTTTTCGAACACTTCCTTGAGTCGAGTGCCCTTGGTAGGGGTTGCGGTCAATACGATGCTGGCATCGTTAAAGATACTCTCAGGGGTGTTCGGAAATTCGTATGCGCTAATTGCTGATGGAATAGAGTCCACCGCGGATATCGTCACGAGTTTGGTTGTTTGGGGTGGTTTGAGGGTTGCGGAAACGCCGGCCAATGAGCGTCATCCGTACGGGTATGGCAAAGCCGAGGCGTTGGCTGGGGTGGTTGCAGCTTTAGGTATTTTGGTAGCAGCGGTGGTGATCGCGGTACAAGCGATTCGCGAGATACTTACGCCGCACCATTTGCCCCACTGGTCGACGCTATTGGTGTTGTTGTTGGTGGTCGCGACGAAGGAGAGTCTTGCGCGATGGACCAGTCGTGTTGGAGAGAAGGTCGATAGTGTTTCGTTGCAAGCAGATGCGTGGCACCATCGAGCCGATGCGATTTCAAGTATCGCCGCATTTATTGGTATATCGATCGCTTTAGTTGGGGGGGCAGGATATGAACCGGCTGATGACTGGGCTGCTTTGGTGGCTTGTGCAGTCATCGGATATAGTGGTATACGTTTGTTGATGATGACATCGAGGGATATCCTTGATGCGGCCCCGCCGAAGGAGACAGAGGATCAAGTCCGCGCATTAGCAGCAGGGGTCCTCGGGGTGCTTGCGGTTGAAAAATGCCGTATTCGGAAGAGCGGAACTGTTTTGTTCGTCGAGATTCACATCGAGGTTGATGGGGGAGCGACAGTGGACGAGGGGCATCGGATTGGGGGGGTGGTTCGGTCCGTGTTGCGTAGGGCTGATTTGCGGATAGCGGATGCGTTTGTGCATATCGAGCCCCATGCTCAGAGAGATTAGGAGCTCGGCGAGTTTAGGAGATAGGTGTATCTAGTCGTCCTCTCCAAGGAGTTTGCCAGCGGAGGGCTTTTCTAATTAGTGCGATCCATTGCAGAGCGATGAACCAGGCGACGGCGAGAGGGTGGAGCAGGGCTCCGAGAGTGGACTGATGAAAAGCTCGACGGGTCATCCATCGCGGTGTCCATCCGACGATGGCAGCGAGAGCTAGGATGGCTATGCTGATCAGCAGGAGGGTTGGAGTCGGCGCGTTGGTAGTGGTTTGAGCGGCGGCGAAGCGGTTGGCGACTAGCCCGTAGGTAAGATATGCACCGAGGCATAGAGGGATTGTGGAGCTACCGAGCAGGAGGAGAGAAAAGGGCACGATAAGCGATTTGTTCGCGATGCCTTCGGTCGCATTTTTCAGGAGGCCTTGTTGGACTTGGGAGAGCGATTGGTACATACGGCACTTCGCAATATCCGATGCATCGAAGATATCGGTTGCGAGTCCGGTTTTACGAAAGGCTCTCGGTAGTTTGATTCCATCGTGGCGCGATGGAGCGATGGCACGGTGGCCGTCGGTTTGAAAATAGGCTTGTTTCTTTGCTAGGAAGAGTTGTCCGCAACCGGCGGCGAAGCCTGGGTCGGTAGAAGCTCGCATGCGATCGATGGGTAGGTAACCGAGGAGGACGAAGTGCATCATTGGGATCAGTAGTTTTTCAGCGAAGGTTCCCGTTTCTTGGAAGGGGAAGCCGCTGACCAGAGGAGCATTGCGGAGTTCTTGTTCGGCGAGGATGCGGGTAAGTGCATCGGGAGCGAGTCGTACGTCGGCATCGAGAAAGAGGAGTCGGTCGAAGGAGGCGAGGTTTGCGAGTTGCCAGCAAGCGTTTTGCTTTCCGTTCCAGCCGGGAGTCAGCCCGGTGGATCGATGGAGTTGGATGAATGGGAATTTTCTCGAGTATTCCTCAACGATGTGTGCTGTTTGGTCTTCGGACGCATCGTCGAGTACGAGGACTTCGAAGGTGTTTTGATTGGATTTTGTTAGGGAATCTAGAGAGTGTCGGATACTGATTTCTTCGTTGCGAGCCGGGATAAGGACGCTTATGGGGATATCCCGAGCGAGGGAGAGTTGATTCGGCTCGATTGGAGCGGGTTGAAAGAGTTGAAGGTTTCTTGCGACCATCGCGCAGGGGAGTAGAGCGATGGTTAGGAGTAGGCAAGCGAAAAGAAATAGTAGGATCATTAGGTTGTTCGTTTAGTTATTGATCGAATGAGTGCGTATGGACGTCGACGACAGTACCATACGAGAGAGGAGGAAGTGAGCAAGAGAAGTGTGTTGGGTTCTGGGACGCTCGATAGGTTGCTTTGAAGGAAGATAGGTCCTTGAAGGACGGACGCAGCGGCGCTGGTGGTATTGTCACCGAGGAAGACATAGTTTGGGAGGGAATAGGGGGTAGAGGGAGTTGGGTAGTCTCTTAAGATTCCGGATAGAAGCGTGTTTTGTCCATCAAGAAGTTTGTATTGTTCATTGAGGATTTGCAGTTGGTAGGTACGTTCGACTGTTGTATCGATAGCGATGGCTTCGGCGTGAGTGAAGTCAGAGTTTTGGGCCCAAATTTCGTTTGTCCAAAAACCTAGTTCAATACCTTTAGCGTCATGACCCAAGAGGATGATGCTGTAGCCTGCGCGGTTGGTGCTTTGGTGGGATTCGGAGAGGATTCTTGAGGAGAAGGTCAGTTCGAACCCTTTGGAACGATTGAGAATTGGGAATTGAGTGTTTTTAAGTGAGGGTGTAGGGAGTGGAAGGTAGTTACTGTAGCCGGCGCGGGTCGCGTTATTGGTGATGAGGTTAGTGCCACCTGCAGCGGGGGATTGCGACCAGCCTGTGAGGGTATCAGCAGCAAAGACGAGCCATGGTTGATCTCCTGGTAAAGCGTTTCCGTCGTAGAGGGTAATCAGATCCGCATGGGTTAAGCCAGTGGATGTGAGGAGCCCAAGAAGAAATTGAGCAGCTAGGATCAACGGAGATTTTGCGGGGATTGATTTAGGAGTCATTTAAAAGGGTGGCTACGTTGGGTAGTCATCGGCTAGGAAGAGGTTGGATGGATACTTCACTTGAAGGAGGCAAAGACCGCGAGCAGGTGCTGTTTGGCTTACGGAGGAGCGTTCGGCGGACTTCAGTGTGGTTTCTATCCAGAGAGGCGAGAAGCGAGTTTTGCCGATTTCGACGAGGGCGCCTGCGATATTTCTTACCATGTTGTATAGGAATCCGTCGGCTTCGATTTCGATACAGATTTCGACACCGTTGTTTTGAAGACCGATGGGGTAGGGGCGTTGGTATATATCGATCGCGTAAATTGTTCTTACCGAGGATTTTCTGGGAGAGCCCAAGGATTCGAAGGCTTTGAAGTCGTGGGTGCCGAGGAGAAGCTTTGCGGCGGCTTGCATCTCGCCTATGTCGAGATCTTTGGGGATCCACCAATGAAAAGGGTATTGCAGTGGGTCTGGGATACGTGAGGAGCGAAGGGTGTAGCGGTAGCGTTTCGCGGTTGCGTGACGGATAGGGTCGAAGCCTGGGACTGCATTTTTACAATCGACAACACAGATGTTGCGAGGCAGGTGGCGGTTGATGGCTTGGATTAGGCGCGAGGCGGGTAGTTTCCAGGTAGGGGAGCGGAACGAGGCGACTTGGCCGATTGCATGGACGCCTGCATCGGTTCGTCCGGAGCCATTTACGATGCATGTATGGTGTACGACTTGATGGATTGCGTCGGCAAGGACTTGTTGGATCGCCAGTCCATTGGGTTGGGTTTGCCAGCCGGCGTAAAGGGATCCATCGTAAGCAACAGTCAGGGCGAAAGTTCGCTCTTTGCGAACTTGTGATGCATCGTCGCTCTGTGGAGTTGCGGTGGGTGGGGAATTGGGGTCATTGGGGGCCATCGACGCGAATTTTCAGGGAGCGGATGGAGAATTCAGGGTGACGGGCTTGAAGTTGTCGGACGGTTTGCGACTTGCCGTACTCGAGTTCGGTAGCGACAACCTTGTCAGATGCGAGGACCATAAGTTGGCCTCTCACGATTTTACCTACTTGGGACTTTCTTGCGAGTTGAGGGCCGACGATCTCGGCCCAAGCGACTCGAAGTTGGTCAGCGGATTGGACGGCGGCGTAGCCACGTCGTTGGATGACTTGGCGTAGGACCTTCGATACTTTAGAAGCTTCTAGTGGAGGGGTCTTTTGTTTGGGGATTTGGCTTAGGTAGAAGGCTTCGTCGGGATCCACTGGATTTTTTTTCGCTGGCATGATTGAGGTGATGGTTTACATCGGTTGAGTGGATTTAGGATTGTTCGGTGGGCCGAGTACGATTTTGAATAGGCCAGTGGGAAGCTTATCGCTGTTTGCATCGTTGGAGATGGGTTGTGGTTCGAGGCCTAAGGTAACAGCGAGTCTCTGTTCGGGTTTGAGGTTCATGTAGATGCCGTCGTTCCGGTTTTCTTCGGTGTGAGAGTCGAAGTACATTTGTGTGACGAGTTCGGGTCGTCCTGGGGCGAGGATTCGGTAATGAATGTGTGGGGTTCGTCCGGGGTATTTTCCTGGTTGGATGGTACGAAAGGAGAAGGAGCCTTCGGCGGGAGTAAGCATGCGAGCCCAGTACTGGAAGTTCGGATCGGCGGGCCGATCATTTTTGTCTTGGGGGTGGTTATATCGGCCGGATGCGCAAGCTTGCCAGACTTCGACGATCACATTATCGAGGGGTTTCTCGTCGACATCGACGACGATTCCTTTGATGACGATTTGTTCACCATCGGCGATTGGGGAGTCGTTGGAGAGGCGTGTTAGGTCGGCATCGAAGTGCTTTTGTTTCTCGATGTCAGGGATGGGGTAGAAGGGGCCTTTGGTTTGTGGGGCGGTTGGTGGGAGTTCAGCGAGTGCTTTTTGGATTGTGTTTATGGAAAGGCCGCTTGCGAGAGCAGCGCGAACGAGGAATTTGCGACGAGAATCAAGCAGTTGGAATTCGAGCATTGCGGGAGGCTTTCGATGGTTGGTTTGGAAGATGGGGGAAGGTAGAGGATTGTAGGGATCGTAACTTGATTCTACATGTTCCCTAGGGCTAGGAGGAGGCATTTCGCAGGTAGCTTTACCCAACAAGTGGGTGAAAAGCTTGATTCTTGTTAAGATGGCAGGAAGAATGTTAAGGAATACGGAAGGTGCGTAGATTGTCGGATGTTTGGGGTGGAACCTGTAGGGTGGTTTTTCAAATCGTTGAACGGGGGGCGTTTACTGGAGTTTTACGGGACGAACTCCGAGAAACTAGAGGAGATGCAGCCGTTGATGCGTCCGTTGTAGTAACGGAGTTGTGGATAGGTCCGAGGGGAATCGACGGGTGCTCAGAGGGCGTGAAAGGGGGCTTGCGATGTCGGCATCATTGGAGTGTTCGAGTGAGACCAGGGGTCAGGTAGGATATGGGACGTTCCCAATGGTTTTTCCGATGTTAGATGGGCGAGTAGCGGGAGCTAACAGCCGGTTAGCGGAGAGTGGATCGGCACGCTTGGGGTGGGAGCCACCGTTTTCTTGGTCGACGATTGTCCCGTCGTTGCGAAGGCAGGAATCGATTGAAGGGGTGTTGTTGGGCTGTGCAATCGGCGAGGGGTTAGGGAGGCTTTCGAGGCGTTGGCGGCGGGATGTGGTTCGATATCGGGGTGGATTGCGGTCGGGATATCGAGCCGAAGGGATGATCGTAACGATTCAATCGTTATTGCTTTCACAAGCAGCCACAGAGAATTTCTGTCGTAACTTATCTCGTCGATTGGGATGGTATCGTTGGTCGATGCCGGTACGCACGAGCATGAGTCGGTGGTTTACTCGGGGAGGATTCGCTGGGAATGATCCGCTGGTTCGAGTGATGTTATTGAGTGTTGTGATGCAGGGGCATCATGAAGGTATTTTGCGGTGGGTTCACAAATCCACGCAGTTAACGCATCGAGATGGATTGAATACCCAGGGGGCTTTTTTGGTTGCAACGGCGGCGCAGTGTGCACAGTTCCATGGAACGAAGTACAGCGTAGACCCCTCGAAGTTGCTTGGTCGGCTTGCGGAGGCGACTCAGTCGCGTGAATTGTCTCAACGATTGAATGCGTTGCAGCATCGGTTGGACAAGGGGGATGAATTAAGGGAAGTTGTCGTTTCGTTGGGGGTTAAGGGAGGGTGGCGCGATCACTTGATCGGGAACGCTTTGTTGGGTGTTTATGTCTATGCAAAGCATTCCGAAGGGATGCTTGAGGGGATGCAGGAATTGTTGCGATTGCCGGGTAATTTGGGTGGAGTTGCAGCGATTTATGGTGGGTTGGTCGCTGTTCATGGAGGATGCAAGGGGATTCCGCCAGGGTGGTTAGAGGGATTGAGCATGTATCCGTATTCTGATGGGTGGGTTCAAGGTTATGTCGATCGATGTTTAGACTGGCCGCATGGGCCGGAGGACATCCAAGATACGGCGGCATTGCCTTCGTATCCGATCGGTCAGTTTTTCCGGAACTTGGCGAGGGTTGTGAGCTGATTTTCGGGGGATATTTGTATTGAGTGTGGCAATGGTTGAAACGGGGCCGGGATGGTAAACTTTGGCGGACATAAGTTTTCCATTTGTTCCTTTGTTTCCTAGTAGGTGCTTCGTTGACCCGATCGCAGTCTAAACAGGGCGAGTCCACAAGTTCTAACGATCGTCCGCAGGGTGAGTTGCAGTACGCCCGTTGGGTGACGGATCCCCGTGTTGCTGAGGCGAGGCGTTTATTGCTCGAGGCTTTGCAGGAGCATCGTTCGAAGATTGTCGGAGTGCGTGGGGCGGATCCGGAGTTGGTGGCGACTTACCAGGAGGAATTAGCAAGGCTATCTCAAGCGCGGGGAGGTGCTCCGTTTTTCCCTTACATATCAAGCGGCATGGGAAATGGACCTTGGATCCAGCTTGGTGATGGGAGTGTGAAGTTAGATTTCATCGTCGGGATTGGTGTGCACGGTATGGGGCACAGCGATCCGAGGATGCTCAGCAGTACGTTGGATGCTGGGTTGGAAGACACCGTGATGCAGGGGAATCTTCAGCATGATTCGGCTTCGTTATGGATGTGTGAGAGGCTCATTGGTCTGGCCCGAGCGCAGGGTGCCAAGTTAGCGCATTGTTTGTTGAGCACAAGTGGAGCGATGTCGAACGAGAATGCGTTGAAGATTGCGTTCCACAATCGGGCGCCTGCTTCGCGTGTGATCTGCATCGACAATTGTTTTGCCGGGCGATCGATTGCACTGGCGTCGCTTACCGACCGACCGGCGTATCGAACTGGGGTACCCAAAGCGCTCGATGTAGATTACTTACCGATGTTTCATCCGTCGGATCCGGAGGGGACAACGCAAGGGGCGATTCGAACGCTCAAGCATTTAGTGGAGCGTTACCCAGGCGAGCACGCTTGTTTGTGGTTAGAGTTAGTTGCGGGTGAGGGGGGATATTACCCCGGCACGAAAGAGTACTTTGAGACCTTGTGTCAGATATGTCACGATCACAAGATCTTAGTGATCTTCGATGAAGTACAAACGTTTTCGCGTTTGAGTCGACCATTTGCGTTTCAGCATTTCGGGTTGGATCGGTTTGCGGACATCGTGACCTTGGGGAAAATCACCCAAGTGTGTGCCACGCTCTATGGTGAGGAGCTCAAGCCGCGAGGTCCGATTTTGTCGCAAACCTTTACTGCTTCGACGGCGGCGATTCGAGGTGGTTTAGCGGTTTTGGATCATCTCGAGCACGAGAAGTGCTTTGGCGATGATGGTTGGAACATGCAGCGGCATCGCTATTTCCGAAGCAAGCTTGAGGCATTAGCAGCGAAGTATCCAGGGCGTTTAAGTGGGCCTTATGGCGAAGGGATGATGATTGCGTTTACTCCTGGAGATGGGAGTGCAGAGACAGGCAAATTGATGTTAGGAAAGCTCTACGACTTGGGATTGATGGGGTTTGTGGCAGGAAGCAATCCGACGCGACTGCGGTTTTTGCCACCGCCGGGCGTTACCACGAATGAGCACATCGACATTGCCGTTGGGATCATCGAGTCGGCTTTAGAGTTCATTGAACCGAGGAAGGTTTAGGGGTAAGCCATGAGCAAGGATCAGCAGGGCTCGAAGCGGGAGTTTGACGGGATCGAAGTCGACTTGAAGAACCGGTATGTCGCAGCCGTTTTGGCTTATTTGGTCCCGGGCGCGGGGCACTATTACCAGGGGCGCAAGCAGAAGGCGATCTTGTTTAGTGTCTGTATCTTAGGGCTTTTTGTTTTCGGATATTTCTTGGGTGCTGGACGTGTTGTGTATGCTTATGAGAACACGTTCAAGCTCAGTAATTTACCCAAGATGTTCTCGCGCGCCGGGCGAGCGTCGATGGGAGCGACGCGCAGTCCGGAGTTTCGAATTCATGCTTATGCGCAAGCGATGGTAGGAGTGCCGGCGTTTCCGATGATATGGCAATCCTTTTATGGTCAGCGGACACCGGATCAGCAATTGCTTGGCGGGTTTATGGCGCCACCTCCGGTTGGTTCTCCGGCCGACGGAGTGAATCCCGATTGGTTATCGAAGTGGCACTCGGACGGATCGGCTTCTTTTGATCTTGGATCGTTATATACAGCGATTGCAGGGTTGTTGAATTTGTTGGTGATCATGGATGCATTTGCAGGGCCGATGCCGATTCCCTTAGCACCGACTCGCAAGAAGTAATCGTTTTTTAGTCTACGGGCAATTGCCGGCGTTTGAGATAGGGCAAGCATGCAGATATTACAGTTGATTCGTGATCGATTCCGAGTTGTTCTCGAGCCGATGTTGCAAGATCCCGCCTTATTGGGAGCAACGCTAGAGCGGATTGTTCCTTCGCGTGAAGCGCAGCTTGCCGACTATCAAGCCAACATAGCGATGCCGTTGCAGAAGGTGTTAGGCAAGCCACCGTTGGAGATTGCCAAAAGCGTGGTTGATGGATTGCAAGTTTCCGATATTTGTTCGAACGTGAGCATTGCGGGAGCGGGGTACATCAACTTGAGGTTGTCGCCAGAGTGGATGGCTAGCGAGGTGATGGCGGCAGATCGCGACGAGCGACTTGGGGTCGGAAGGGTTTCGCAGCCAAAGACGGCGATCATTGATTACTCATCGCCGAACGTGGCGAAGCCGATGCATGTGGGGCATATTCGTTCGACGGTGATCGGGGATGCGATCAGCAAGGTGATGCGGTTCTTGGGGCATCGCGTAATAACCGACAATCATTTAGGTGATTGGGGAACGCAATTCGGGATGATTATCTATGGTTACAAGCATTTTCGCGATGAAGGTCGATATGCGGCGCAGCCGGTTGCAGAACTAAGTCGGCTTTATCGCAAGGTGCAGGGGATCAGCGGCTATCAAGAGTCGTTAGGGAATCTCCCCAAGTTCGAGCAGGGTGTTGAGCAGGCGCACAATCGTGTTCGGATGGTCGAAGAGAAATTGCAAGGAACACCCAACGACAAGAAAGTCATCAAGGAACTAGCTGCAGCTCAGAGAGGGGTGGAAGTAGCGAAGGAGGAGTTGCGAGCAGAGCGAGAAAAAGTCGAATCGGCGCAGCGAGACGAAGAATTGATTCGGGACTCGCAAGCACACTCTAATATTTACGAAAAGGTTCTCGCGGAAACGGCCGCATTGCATCGCGGCGAAGAAGAGAATCTAGGCTTGTGGCATGCGTTCTTGCCCAATTGCAAAGATGAAATTCATAGTGTGTATCGAAGACTCAATGTGGAGTTTGATCACGAGTATGGCGAGAGCTTTTATCACGCCATGTTACCCGCGGTGGTCGAAGAGTTGTTTGCCAAGTCGATGGCGGTTAATAGCGATGGAGCGGTGTGTGTGTTCTTGGACGGTTTCGATGCGCCGATGATCGTGCAGAAACAAGACGGTGCATATCTCTATGCAACGACCGACTTAGCCACCGCGATGTTTCGCGAACGTGAGTTCGCTCCGGACATCTCGTTGTATGTGGTA
Organism: uncultured Pirellula sp.; assembly: GCA_903820735.1. Lineage (GTDB taxonomy): Bacteria > Planctomycetota > Planctomycetia > Pirellulales > Pirellulaceae > JBKCUI01. The sequence continues at coordinate 4,411 of CAIJIZ010000271.1, read as the reverse complement.
GATCATCGCCAGGGAGAGCATTTCACGAAACTGTTCGCCGTTCTGAAAAAGCTTGGGTATGACCGAACCGACTTTCGGCATATCAGCTTTGGAACGGTCATGGGTTCGGATGGCAAGCCGTTCAAGACTCGGTCGGGTAGTACCGTGGGGCTTGAGTCGATGTTGGATGAAGCCGTATCGAGGGCGATGGAAGTCGTGTGTGATCCGACGACTGGTGCGAGCGGACAGATGGATCAAGCTGAGCAGCAGTTGATAGCCGAGACGGTTGGGCTAGGTGCGATCAAGTACGCTGACTTATGCCATAATAGGACAAGTAATTACATTTTCGACATGGACAAGATGGTCCGTCTTGAGGGTAACACTTCGGCTTATATTCAGTATTCGTATGCGCGGATCAAGAGTATTTTGCGTAAGGCAGAGGAGAAGGGTTGGGGAGAGTCGAGTTTCAGGAGTGTACCGGTTCGATTGACCGAAGGATCGGAAGGGGGGGTGTCGCTGCATTTGTTGCGTTTTGAAGACATGCTGCATCAATCCATGGTGGACTACACCCCGAATATGATCACTGAGTATTTGTACGAGTTAGCGAAGCTGTTCAGTAGTTTTTATGATCAGTGTTCCGTGCTCAACGCTTCAACACGCGAAGAGGCTTTATCGCGTTTGCAGTTGACTTCGCTGGTTGGTAAGACGTTGCGTAAAGGATTAGAGTTGTTGGGGATAGGGGTGGTCGATCGGATGTAGCTTGGTCGACCGTATGAAACATAGCGACGCTGCGTGTGCAGGAGGATTTCCGGGATGCGGCAAGATGTAGCTATGGGGAGGATTCATTGCAGGAGTTTCGAAGGGTGCTTCCAAAACTTTTGCGAGCGGATATCTTGTGCGTTCTGGAATCGAAGTCCTCGTTGAGCGCAGCATGAAGCGGCGTTTGGGGATGGGCGAGTCCGGCATTTCGACGGATGGACTTGTTTCCCAAGGATGGGTTTTTCTTTTTGCAAGCATTCTGCTTGGATCTCCTCCCGTTGCTTTCACTTTGTCAAGCTAGCATTTGCACGCGGTAGTTTTTGCGTGTGCTCTAGCTGTGTAGAGTTGTGTGTGAATTGGTGGAAAGTGAGCTTCACTTGGTTTGCAGGAAGATGGTAATACAGGGAATTAAGAGTCGAGTTGGTAGGCTAGTCGCTAAGAGACGTTTGGATGATTTGAGGAATTCTTTTATGCCTGGAGCCATAGTTGCCGTTGGTAAGCGAATCAGTGGGTGGGCTCGTTGGGTTTACGTATTGGTGGCTGGTTTGATGCCTTTGGTGGTTGGTTGTCAGCAGTGGCCTGGGAATCAGGCGATGCGTCAGTATCAGGTGGAGAGTGATCGGTTATTGTCGGAGTTTCGCAGTCAGAAGAAGCGTGCCGAGGACTTAGAGAAGCGGAATTATCAGTTGGAGCAGCGGTTGGGAGAGAGCGAGCGCGAGATCGCTCGATTGCAGGTCAGTGGGTCAGGGAGTCGGATGGCGAATCGAGGTGGTGGGAATGTAGGTGGTGGAAATTTAAATGCTGGGAGTCTATCTGTCGGAGAGGTTGGAGGTCCTGAGGGTACATCTCGCAGGATAGGAGGTAGTGGGTTACCGGATGTACAGCCGGGGCCAGCGGGGCGATTGTCGTCGGCACCTTATGATTTACCTAGTGGATTGCAGGGCAATCCGACGAGGACGGGGCAATGGCGTCCGATACCGGGTCGGTAATTGGCTTTAGAGAGTCATTGCGAGTTGAGTTGGTGAGCCGATAGGATTGGGGAATTGAGTGGATGGGAAGAGTAGTGGCGAAGAGCTTTGAGGGGATTTCCAGCAAATTTTCCGTTGAGGTCTCACGCGGTCTGATGGACATCGAGCGTGTTCGACGCTTGCGTTATATTGTCCTGCGAGAGCCGTTGGGGTTACCGTTCGAGCAGACATTATTTCCTGGGGATGAATTTGAAGATACGCTTCATTTGGTTGGTATGTTGGATGGTAAAGAGGCAAGTTGTTTGACACTTATGCCGCCCGGTGAGATTCCTTCGGCGAGTGGCGTGAGCGAAGAGATGTGGGCGGGTCGGAGCGTTCAGTTGCGAGGGATGGCTGTGGTTGGCGAGTTGCCGGGCAGGGGGATAGGAAGTTTGATGTTGGAGCATGTATGGGGTATTGCTCGGCAGGAGGGGTGGGTTCTGTGGTGTAAGGCGAGGGAGAAGGCGGTAGGTTTTTACGAGTCGAATGGATGGCGAGTGGTGGGAGATAAGTTCGACATCCCGGAGATTGGTTTACATTACTGGATGGTATTCGATAGAGCGTTGGTATCGTAGGTTTAGTTGGGAAAGGGAGCGTGCATTGAAGATCCATTTTCGGGGGTTTGAAGTACGCAAGCGAGTTGCATTGACGATAAGTCGTGGGATGCAAGCTGGGTCTCGCAATTGGGAAATCGAGGTCGAGGATGAAGGGGTCAGTGGATTCGGGGAATCGGCTGAGTTTTCGATTCCAGGTTCCGTGCAGGATTATGATTATCTAGGTGGTGAGCTTGAGCGTGCCACTGCGTTGATCTCTTCGTATTCGGCTTGGGATCGTCAAGAAGCTCTGTTGCGATTACAAGCTCATTCGGTTGCTTCGTCGGTACGTGCAGGGATTGATATGGCCCTTTGGGATTGGTGTGGCAAAGTCTGCCGAGCGCCGGTTTGGAAGATGATGGGGTTAGCTGATCGTGCGAGGGTACCGGTGTCGGTTACTATTGGGATTCAGAGTCCCGCGTCAGCCAAAGAGCGTTGGAGGAAGTGGTGCGAAGTGGGTGTTTTTCGTGCGGTGAAAGTGAAGATGGGTGCCAGCGGTGGGATTGTTGAAGATCAAGCTATGTTTGATGCATTGATCGAGGAGTTGCCGGCGGATGTAAGCAAGAGTGTGGATGCGAATGGTGGTTGGAATGTTGAAGATGCGATCGAGATGTCGCGATGGTTATCGGAGCGAGGGGTGGATCATATTGAGCAGCCGACGGTACCTGGTGATCATGAAGCTTTGGCGAGGGTTCATCGCGAATCTTGTTTACCGATCATAGCAGATGAGAGTTGCCGAACCTCGATGGACATCCCGAGATTGGTGGGATGTTGCAGCGGTATCAACATTAAGTTGCTCAAGTGTGGTGGATTGAGTGAGGCGATACGAATGGTTCATACAGCTAGGTCACATGGGCTGCGTGTGATGTTGGGCTGTTATTCTCAATCATCCTTAGGAAATGTAGCTGCGAACCAAATCAGTGCGTTGGTGGACTACATCGACTTGGACAGCCATTTGAATTTGTTGGATGACCCTTACAGCGGATGTCGCTTGGAGGGTGGTTATTTGGTCAATAGCGGTTTACCGGGACTTGGAGTAACACATGCCTAGGCATCCTCAATATGACGCGACAGATCGATTAGCGATCCTATTGCATGGGGGGATCAAGGGGATCCACGGCAAGACTGGATTAGCGCTGATTCGATTTGCTACAGAGCGAGTTGTCGTGGTGATTGATTCTCAGACGGCCGGCGAAGATTTGGGAGAGCTAACAGGGATCCCGCTCGAGCGTCGGATTCCCATCGTATCGACGGTCGAGGAGGCGCTGAACTACCGTCCTGAAACGATGGCTTTAGGGTTAGCGGCATTGGGTGGTAAGTTGCCTCAGGATTGGGTTGGACAGTTGCAAGTAGCTTTAAAGGGTGGGTTAAACATTCTCAACGGACTGCACACCTCCTTATCGAATGATGAAAGGTTAGTGCCTTACGTTCAGGGGGGGCGTTGGATATGGGATATCCGCAAGGAGCCTTCAGACTTAGTATCAGGGATGGGGCTCTCGAGGTTGTTACCTTGCAAACGAGTATTGTTTGTTGGTACTGACATGTCGATTGGCAAGATGTCTGCGGCGATATCTTTTCATCGAGGAGCGGTTGCGAGGGGCAAGCGATCGAAGTTCATGGCGACTGGGCAAACGGGGGTCATGTTAGAGGGGGATGGGATTGCGTTAGATGCGATCCGTGTGGACTTTGCTTCCGGGGCGGTGCAGCAAGAGTTAGCGGCATGTGCAAAGGATAGGGATGTAGTCTTTATAGAGGGTCAAGGTTCGTTGCTCAATCCGGCCTCTACAGCGACATTGCCATTGATGCGAGGATCGCAACCGAGCCATCTGGTGTTAGTGCATCGCGCCCAGATGCATCACCTGCGCGATTTTAAGTGGGTACGAATACCACCGCTTCGCGATGTAGTGGCAATGCTTGAGAATATCGCATGTGCGGGTGGGGCGTTAGCACCAGTGAAAGTAGTAAGCATTGCTATCAATACGCACGGCTTGTCGGACGCCGAAGCTCGTTATGAGGTGGAGCGAACGCAAGCTGAGACCGGTTTATTAGTTCAGGATGTGGTGCGTTGGAGTG